>NZ_JAMZGH010000046.1:0-51446 GCF_024158805.1 Chromobacterium sp. S0633
TTTGCCGGAGCCGGATTCGCCCACCAAGGCGACGGTGCGCTTGGCCGGGATGTCGAAGCTAACGTCCTTGAGCGCCTGGAAATCGCCGCCGTTCTCCTGGCGGAACGCCACTTTGAGATTGCGCACCGACAGCAGGGTCTGGTTCTGAGTCATAGTCTGTTCTCCCCGCTCACTTCGCCGCCGCGCGCGGGTCCAGCGCGTCGCGCAGCGCATCGGTCAACATGCTGAAGGCGGTCACCAGGGTGGACATGAACACCACCACCATGGCCAGCTGCCACCAATAGCCTTGCAACAGCTCTTCCGGCACTTCCGCCAGCATGGAGCCCCAGCTCACTTGGCGCACGTCCACGCCGAACCCGAGGAAGGACAGGATCACTTCGTACTTGATCAGGCCCACCATCAAGAGGGAGAACTGCACCAGCAGCAGGTGGGAGACATTGGGCAGGATGTGGATGAACATGCGGCGGCTGTGGCTGGCGCCGATCGCGTCCGCCGCCTGCACGTACTCGCGCGAGCGGTTCTTGATGAACTCGGCCCGCACCAGGCGGAAGGTGCCGGTCCAGCTGGTCAGCGACAGCACCAGAATGACGGTGGCGATGCCGCGCCCGGCCACGGCGGCGAAGGCGAGCAGCAGCAGCATGTCCGGCACCGAGGTGAACACGCTGTAGAACCACATCAAGAAGTCGTCCACCTTGCGGCCGAAATAGCCGGCCATCGCGCCCAGCGAGGTGCCGATCAGGATGGACAGCAGCGCGCCGAAGAAGCCCACCAGCAGCGAAGTGGCTGTGCCCTTGATCACCTTGTCCAGGATGTCGCGGCCGCGCTGGTCCGCGCCAAAGGTCAGCGACGCCACTTTCTTCACTTCCGGCACCGCGTACTGGGCGGCGTGCGGGCGCGCGGCTTCCAGCCAGTCGTGAATGGGATCTTCCGACGGTTTCAAGCGTTCGGTGGGCACGATGGCGGTGGACTGGCCGCCGGCCGCGGCCGGCGTTTCCTGCTGGCGGTATTTCTCCAGCAATAAAGTGGGCGGCGCGTAGGAGGCGGCGATTTCGTCGTTCCAGCCGCGGCCGGCCAGATTGAGCCAGCCGGCGGCGGCCAGCAGCATGAAGGCGGCCACCACCCACAGGGAGACGAAGCCGATGCGGTCGCGCTTCAAGCGTTGCCAGCCCAGCGCCCACAGGCTGCGCGAGGGGGCGGCCGGCGGCGCGCCGGCGGTGTTTTGCAATGTTGTCATGTCTTGTGCTCCGCGCTCACTTGAGTTGCACGCGTGGATCGATCCACTTGTAGATGATGTCGGCCAGCAGGTTGAACACCATGGCGGCGGCGGCGATGGTCACGGTAATGGCCTTGATCACCGGGAAATCGCTCTTGTCCACCGCCATCAGCAGTTCATTGCCCATGCCGGGAATGCCGAAAAAGCGCTCCAGCAGCATCGAGCCCAGCACCAGGAAGGGCAAGGACATCATCACCGCGGTGACCACCGGGATCAGCGCGTTGCGCAGCACGTGCTTGAACAGCACGGTTTTTTCCGACAAGCCCTTGGCGCGCGCGGTGCGCACGTAGTCGTGGCCCAGTTCTTCCACCACGAAGCTGCGGTAGAAGCGCACATTGGGCGCCAGCGACACCAACATGCCCAGGATCAGCGGCAGCGGCACGTAGATCAGCAGGCTGCGCAGCAGGCTGTCGTCGTCCCAGCCCATCACCGGGAACCAGTCCAGTTTGAAGGCCAGCAGGTATTGGCCGACGATGATGTAGGCCAGCGAGCTGACGGACATGGCCACGGTGCAGATCAGCGTCACCATGCGGTCGGTCAGCGTGCCGCGGTAGTAAGCCACGACGATGGCGATGGGCAGCGCGGTCAGCAGTTCGAACACCAGCAAGGTGCCGGTCAGCGTCAGCGAGGGGCCGATGCGCGAAGCCAGCGTGGCGGTGACGGACTGCTGGGTGGACCAGGAGGTGCCGAAGTCGAAGGTGGCCACTTGCTTGACGAAGAGCCAGAACTGCTGCGGCAGGCTCAGGTCCAGGCCCAGCTGGGCGCGGATATTGGCCATGATTTCCGGCGTCAGGCGTTTGCCGGCCAGGATGTAGGTGGGGTCTCCGCCCACCCAGTTGAACAGCACGAACACCAGCAGCATGACGCCGAACATCGTCGGCACCATCTGCCAGATTCGGCGGATGATGAAATTGAACATCTGCTTCTCCAGAATATAGCGGCGCGGCTGCGCCCCGGATCAAGGCGCTTAGCGGCGCTTGCTCAGGTCGATGTCGACATAACGCCAGGACACCCCAATCGTGGCCAGCGGATGCGGCTTGTAACCCTTGAGATAGTCGTGGCTGACGACGTTTTCGAAGCGGGTCACGCCCAGCACATAGGGCTGGTAAGCGGCCACCACCCGGTTCATGCGGTCGAACAGCGCATCGCGTTCCGGCCCGTTGGGCAGCACTTGCGATGCTTCATAAGCCTTGTCGAACTCCGGCCGGCTGAAGAAGGGCAGGTTGCCGATGCCGATCTGCTTGGTCCACAGGCCGGTGACGAAGTCGTCGCCGTCCGGAATGGCGGCGGAACCGCCCAAGGACCACATCTGCACCTTGCCGGCGTAGGCGGCCTTGAGGTTTTCATTCCATTTGGCCACTTTGAAGGTGACGCGCAGCTTGATGCTGTCAAAGGCCTTCTGCCAGATCTGGTTGAACTGCTTGTCGAAAGCGCTGCCCTGGGTGGCCTGGGTGATCAGCAGCGGCTGGCCGTTGGGCTGGCGGCGGTAGCCGTCCGGACCGATCTTGTAGCCGGCCTGGTCCAGCAGCGCATTGGCCAGCGCCGGATCGAAGTCCGCCGCGCCGTGAAAGCGCGGATCGTTGCCCACCATGTTCAAGGGCACCAGGTTTTGCAGCTGGATGGCCTGGCCGCTGTACAAGAGCTTGATCACTTCCTTGCTGGGGTAGGCCATGGCGATGGCGCGGCGCAAGGCGATCTTTTGCTTGCTGTAGCCGCCCACCACCGGGTCACGCATATTGAAGAAGGCGTAAGTCAGGTCCATGCCCAGATTGTGGTGCAGGCGGATGCCGCGCTGCGCCAGCGTCGGGTTGAGGCTGGCCTGGAAGGGGTTGGCCTCGCTGCTGTGCACGGTGGACGGGATGGCGGACTTGGGCACGCCGATGTAGTCGATCTGCTTGTTGAGGAAGGACAACCAGCGCGGCTGTTCTTCTTCTATCACCTTGATGTCCACGCGGCCGATGACAGGCAGGGTCTTGCCGCGCAGTTGCTCGGCGATTTCGCGGTCCTGCGGCGGCGCGTCGGCGGCCGGCTCGTCGGCGAACACTTCCTTGCGGTAGCCGGGGTTGGCTTCCAGGATGATGCGGTTGCCCGGCTTCCATTCCTTCAGCACAAACGGCCCGGTGCCCACAGGGTGGGCGTTGGTGTTGCTGTCGTAGGTTTCAATCACCTCGCGCGCCACCGCGCCGCTGAATTTGGCGGCCACGGTGTAGAGGAAGTTGTAATTGGGCTTTTTCAGCGTCAGCTGCAGGGTGTAGCGGTCCAGCGCCTTGATGCCTTCGATAGGCTTGTCGTAGTCGAAGCGCCCTTTCTTGCTGGCGGCGCTGCCCGCCTCCGCCAATCCCAGCACGTAGTCGGTATAGGAAGTGGCGTTGGGCGAGCTGACCTTGGGGTCGGCAAAGCGCTTGATGCTGTAGGCGTAGTCCGCCGCGGTCAGCTCGCGCTTCTTGCCCTTGAAGGCCGGGTCGTCGGCAAAATAAATGCCGGGCCGGACCTTGAAGGTGAACACCTGGCCGTCGGCCGATATCTCCGGCAGGGCCACGGCGGTGCCCGGCTTGAGCTTGAGCGGCCGCGCCAGATAGTCGTACCTGAGCAGGTTGTCGAAAATGTTCTCGATCACGCCCAGCGAATAAATATCGCTCATCTTGGCCGGGTCGAATCCGGTCTCGGGCGCCAGGAAGGACACCTTTAGCGTCTTGCTCATATCGGCCGCTTGCGCGGACGCGAGCAGGCCCGCCCCCGCCAGCAGCAGGGGCAGCCATTTCCAGCGATTCATCTCGCTTACTCCTTTGTGTCACGGAGCCGGGAAACCCGGCGTCTCTATTGTTATGCCTGCTCCGGCATGAGGAAATGCCATGAGCAAGTGCCGTGACTGTAAAGCGAATCCGCAGGCTAGATCAACAAGAAACTATCAAAATGGCATCAAAGAAAATACATGTCTATGCATAGAAAAACTCATGCTAAGCCAAGGACTTGGCGCCGTCTCAGGTGGCCGCGCGCAATGCCCAGTCAAAACAACGGGTTGGCAGCAGGCGGCGCAGCCACCAATACAATTTGGTGGGGAAAGTCACCCGGTAGCGCGCCGCCGGCTTGGCCGCGGTGATGGCGCGGTGCACCGCCTCCGCCACCGCGCTGGCCGGCAGGGTGAACGGCGCGGCGTGGCCCTCTTTCTTCAGACGCGCCAGCTGCTGCTGATAGGCCTCGCGGTGAAAACTGGCGTCGATGTCCACGTTCTTCAGGAAACGCGCCAGCGCATTGGGGCGGAAGCGGCTTTCTATCGGCCCCGGCTCTACCAGGGACACATGGATGTCGGTGCCGTGCAGCTCGTGGCGCAGGGTGTCGCACAGGCCTTCCATCGCGAACTTGCTGGCGTTGTAAGCGCCGCGCCAGCGCATGGCGGCGAAGCCCAGAATGGAGCTGTTGAACACGATGCGGCCATGGCCCTGGGCGCGCATCACTTTGAGCGCGGCGTTGCTCAGCTCCCAGGGGCCGAACAGATTGGTTTCGAACTGCTCGCGCATCGCCGCGCGGCTGATGTCCTCCACCGCGCCCGGCTGGCCGAAGCCCGCGTTGTTGAACAAGGCGTCCAGGCGGCCGCCGGCCAGTTCCACCGCCTGGGCCAGGCCGTCGCGGATGGAATCGGCGTCGTCCACGTCCAGCCGGATGCAAGTCATGCCCTCGCTGCGCAGGCGCTCCACGTCGGCGGCGGCGCGGCAGCTGGCGATCACGCGCCAGCCGCGCTGGGCCAGGATGACGGCGGTGTGGTAGCCGATGCCGCTGGAGCAGCCGGTGATCAGAATGGATGGTTGCGAATGCATGCTGGCCCCTGTCGTTTTCAATTGGCGACACCCTACCGCAAATGCGGGCGGCGGGGAATTGTCCGCTAGGCGCGTTCACTTTCCGCGCCGCCGGCATCTCCACGGCATTCGCGCTTGCCAAAAGCGCTCAATCGCCTCTGTCGCCGCACCGGGAAATTGGACTAGAATGACGGCCTTAAAGAGCCGCCCGCGCCCACGCGACACCGATAGAACACGCACGGTCCGGCCACCACAAAGCACAATAAGGAAAACGCCATGGCTAAAGCCAGCAAAGCGCCGGCCAGTTTCGAAACCGCACTGGCCCAACTGGAAGACATCATCCAGGCGATGGAAAGCGGCGACATGCCGCTGGAAACGGCGCTCGGCTCCTACAAGCAGGGCATAGAATTGATCAAGTTCTGCCAGACCAAACTGGCCGACGCGGAACAGCAGCTGAAAATCCTGGAAAACAACGAACTCAAACCGCTGGAATTGTCCAATGGACAATAAACCGTTCATGGCCTGGATGACCGAGATCCAGCAGCAAGTGGAAGGCGCGCTGGAGCGCCTGCTGCCCTCCCCCCAGCACACGCCGCAAAAATTGCACGAAGCGATGCGCTACGTCTGCCTGGGCGGCGGCAAGCGGGTGCGCCCGCTGCTGGTGTTCGCCGCCGGCGAACTGGTAGGCGCCAGCGCCGACAATCTGGCCCGCATCGGCTCCGCGCTGGAGATGGTCCACGTCTATTCCCTGGTGCACGACGACATGCCCTGTATGGACGACGACGTGCTGCGCCGCGGCAAGCCCACTTGCCACGTGGCTTACGACGAGGCCACCGCGCTCCTGGTGGGCGACGCGCTGCAAACCCTGGCTTTCGACGTGCTCTCCGCGCCCATGGCCGGCGTGGAAGCCTCGGCCCAGCTGGCGATGACGCATACGCTGGCGCGCGCCGCCGGCCACGCCGGCATGGCCGGCGGCCAGGCCATCGATCTGGCCAGCGTGGGCAAGGCGCTGAATCAGCCGGAGCTCGAGTATATGCATTTGCTGAAAACCGGCGCGCTGATCCGCGCGTCGGTGCTGCTGGGCGCCATGGCCGGCCGGCCGCTGAGCGAAGACGAGACCGCCCGCCTGGACGTATTCGCCAAGCGCATGGGCCTGGCCTTCCAGGTGGTGGACGACGTGCTGGACTGCGAAGCGGACACCGCCACCCTGGGCAAAACCGCCGGCAAGGACGCCGCCCACGACAAGCCCACCTACGTCAGCCTGATGGGGCTGTCCGAAGCCAAGCAGTTTGCCCGCGACTTGCGCGACGAGGCGTTTGCCGCGCTGGAAGGATTTGGCGATTCCGCCCAACGATTGAAGGAACTGGCCGACTACATCGTCGCGCGCTCGTTCTGAGAAGCAGAAAACTATGTATCCCTTGCTCGAGACCATTCAAAGCCCCGCCGACCTGCGCAAGCTGTCGCGCCAGCAGCTTGCGCCGCTGGCCACGGAACTGCGCGACTTCCTGGTGGAAAGCGTCAGCAAGACCGGCGGCCACTTCGCCTCCAACCTGGGCAGCATCGAGCTGACCATCGCCCTGCACTATGTGTTCAACACCCCGGATGACCGCCTGGTGTGGGACGTGGGCCATCAAACCTACCCGCACAAGATTCTGACCGGCCGCCGCGAGCGCATGGGCAGCATGCGCCAGAAAGGCGGCCTGGCCGGCTTTCCCAAGCGCGACGAATCGCCGTACGACACCTTCGGCGTCGGCCATTCCTCCACCTCCATCGGCGCGGCGCTGGGCATGGCGGTGGCCGCCAAGACCCAGGGCATTGAGCGCAAGTGCGTGGCCATCATCGGCGACGGCTCCATGACCGCCGGCCAGGCATTTGAAGCGCTCAACAACGCCGGCGCGATGGACACCGATCTGCTGGTGGTGCTCAACGACAACGAGATGTCGATCTCGCCCAATGTCGGCGCGCTGAACAACTACCTGGCCAAGCTGATGTCCGGCCGCTTCTACGCGGCGATGCGCGAAGGCTCCAGCAAGGTGCTGGGCATCGCCCCGCCGCTGAAGGAGATCGCCAGCAAGGTGGAGGAGCACGTCAAGGGCTTCTTCACCCCCGGCACCCTGTTCGAGGAATTCGGCTTCAACTACATCGGCCCGATCGACGGTCACGACGTGGACGTGCTGGTGGACACCCTGAGCAATATCCGCAGCCTCAAAGGCCCGCAGTTCCTGCACATCGTCACCAAGAAGGGCCACGGCTACAAGCTGGCGGAGAGCGACCCGGTCAAATACCACGGCGTCACCAAGTTCGACCCCAGCAACGGCCTGGCCAGCGGCAAGGGCGGCGGCAAGCCGCAATACACCCAGGTGTTCGGCGACTGGATCTGCGACATGGCCAAGCACGACCCGCGCCTGGTGGGCATCACCCCGGCGATGCGCGAGGGCTCCGGCCTGGTGCGCTTCGAGCAGGAGCACGCGGACCGCTATTACGACGTGGCCATCGCCGAACAGCACGCGGTCACCTTCGCCGCCGGCCTGGCCTGCGACGGCGTCAAGCCGGTGGTGGCGATCTACTCCACCTTCCTGCAGCGCGCTTACGACCAGCTGATCCACGACGTGGCGCTGCAGAATCTGCCGGTGCTGTTCGCCATCGACCGCGCCGGCCTGGTGGGCGCGGACGGCCCCACCCACGCGGGCGCCTTCGATCTGTCCTTCCTGCGCTGCATTCCCAATCTGACGGTGATGGCGCCCTCGGACGAGAACGAATGCCGGCAGATGCTGTACACCGGCTTCCAGATGAACAGCCCGGCCGCGGTGCGCTATCCGCGCGGCACCGGCCCCGGCGCCGAGATCCAGGCGGAGATGACGGCGCTGCCGCTGGGCAAGGGCCTGCTGCGCCGCCAGGGCGAAAAAGTGGCCTTCCTCGCCTTCGGCAGCATGGTGACGCCGGCCCTGGCCGCCGCCGAGGCGCTGAACGCCACCGTGGCCGATATGCGCTTCGTCAAGCCGCTGGACGCGGAACTGGTATGTCGGCTGGCGGAGAGCCACGATCTGATCATCACCGTGGAGGAAAACGTGGTGATGGGCGGCGCCGGCTCGGCCTGTTTGGAGGCGATGCAGGCGATGGGCATCCTCAAGCCGGTATTGCAACTGGGCCTGCCGGATGATTATGTGGAGCACGGCGACCCGGCCGGCATGCTGACCGATTGCGGCCTGGACGCCGCCGGCATCGAGCGCAGCGTGCGCCAGCGGCTGGCGATGCTGTAAGAAGGTTTGTCGTCCAACCTAAACGCCCGGCTCCGCCGGGCGTTTTGCTTTGCCCCCTGAGAACCCACGCCAAGCGCCCATGCCGCCCGCCGTCGCTGAAGCGGCGTTCAGCTTTTGTCAGCCGCGCACATTTGCCACCGACATACAATCCATTCAGAGCGCGACGCCGCCGCGCCATTCAACCGCAATGGAGTCATTCAATGTCGAACTATTGGGATTATATTGCCGAGTTTAAGAATGATATTGATGAGCTGCTGGAGAAGATCAGGCAGCGCACCGATGAACTGTCGCGGGCCAATCATCACATTATCGCCGCCGTGGCCGACGAGAAAGAAAATCCGGCCAAGGGCGTGGTGTTTTATGCGCCGGCCAACCAGGGCAATATCCAGAAGAACAATGCCGGCTGGCAGAAACTCTATATCGAGGCCAAGCCCAAAGGTGACGATCAGGCCGCCTACAATACAGAATTATTCGACAAGATTCGCAACAAACTGAACAGCTTGTCGCCGTCCGAGGCTTTCGGCGCCAAGCTCTTGCTGTCGGACAGCAAGGGCGGCAAGGCCACCATCACCCTGTTCTATCCCACCACCCACATCAAACTGCCCGTCATCAAGCCGCCCATCCCGCTGCCTGCCTGGCTATACACCTGCTACTTCGAGCCCTATATCGAAAACGTGGCCGACAAGCTGAATTCCGCCCTGAATCTCAGCGGCCCTAGCTTCTCCCTGCTCGCTTACTCCGACGAGGACGGCTCGGACGCCAAAGGCGTCATTTATAACAAACTGGGACTGAGCAACCCCGAGCTGGCCCATGTCGGCCATGCTTGGGCGCTGAAAACCTATTCCAGCAAAGCCGGTGGCCGCGACCAAGCCACCTACAAGGCCGAACTGTTCGACAAGATCAAGACCGACCTGAACTCCCTGCCGGAACAGCATCTGTTGTTGGCCCAGCTCTTCTTGACCGACCGCTCCGAAGGCAGAGCCCATATCGCCCTGCTCTACCCGCAAGAGATCCGCCCCATCTAGCCCGCCTGAAACCGGCGGCGCTTCGCCGCTCAAACGCAAGCCGCAGTCAAAACGGAAGCCCCTGGGCTTCCGTTTTTTGCGCCGCCGGATCCCGGCTCAGGCCTCCAGCAGATCCAGGATGCGCCGCGCCGTTTCCACCGGCCGTTCCAGCGGAAACAGATGGCTGCCCTGCTGCATCTGCACCTGGATATTGAAGTGCTTGCGCATGAAGCGCAGGTCCGCCGGCTTCAACACGTCGGAGCCGACGCCGGCGATAAAAGCCGCCGGCACTTTCAATTGGCCGCGATAACGCGGAAAATCATGCGGCAGCGAACAATAGATGTCATGTTCGATCCGCGGACGGAATTTAAGCTTGCGTCCGCCCTGGCCGTCGTCCACCGTGCCGTGCTCGGCGTAGTCGGCCAGGCAGTCCGGATCGAAGCGGGCGAACATGGACTTGCGGGCGAAGTAGTCGTGAACCATGGCCACCGACGCCCAGTTGTCGCGCCGCTTCAGGGTGTTGCCGCCCGGGGTGATGCGATCGATGAAGCCCAGCTTCTTGGCCAGCCAGATGCCGCGCGAGCGGAACGGCCCCATCAGCGGCGAATCCAGGATCACGATGCGCTTGAACAGCTCCGGCCGGCGCAAGGCGGCGTAGAACATCAGGAAGCCGCCCAGAGAATGGCCGACGCCGACGATAGGGCCCTGATAGTGGCTTTCGATGTGGGCGATGGTTTCCTCCACCAGGTGCGGCCAGCAGTCGGTGACCGGATAGGCCGGATCGTGGCCGATGGCGTCGAGGAAGCCCACCTGGCAGCGCTCGCCCAGCGCGTCCAGGAATTTGCGGTAAACCGAGGCCGGGAAACTGTTGGCATGAGCAAAGTGAATCGTTTCTCGCATGATGTCTGGTGTTGCGCCCTAGTTTTTATATAAATATTCTATCTTACCGTTTGCCCGTTATTTGAATTTAATGCATATTGTTTTCGCATAGCAAGACGCGGCCGCGACCAAGTCCGCCGCCTTCCGCACCCCGCCCGGCCGCCATGGAACCAATGCCTGCGCGCGCCGGTCATTCAAACGCTAACGACCATAAACCATAGAGTCATCCCGTGCCAATCAACTTATCGCTACTCTCATCCCGGATCGTGGGCTTGCTCGCGGTCACGCTGGCCTGCCTGGGCTTGAGCCTGCCCGCGCACGCCGTCAACCAGGACGACTTGCTGCCGGCCGAACAAGCCTTCGCCGCCAAGGTTGAGCGCGCCGGCGACCAGCTTCAGCTGACGCTGGACGTGGCCCCCGGCTACTACCTGTACCGCGACCGCACCCAGATCAGCAGCCAGCCGGCCAATCTGGTGGGCGCGCCGCAATTCCCCGCCGGCAAGGAAAAGAACGACCAGTACTTCGGCAAGCAGACCGTGTTCATCGGCAAGAACGTGGTGACCGTGCCCCTGCAGCCCAACGCGCCGGCCGAATTCGAACTGCAGGTCAAACTGCAAGGCTGCGCCGACGCCGGCGTGTGCTACCCGCCCTACACCCACAAGCTCAAGGTGGGCGGCACGCCGGCCGCCGGCGGCAAGCTGGGCGAATGGCTGTCGGAGGCCTCCCCGCAGGGAAAGTCCTCGGCCGGCAACAATGAGCTGGCAGCCCAGGGTTGGCTGACCACATTGGGCACCTTTCTGCTGGCGGGCATAGGCATGGCCTTCACCGCCTGCATGTATCCGCTGCTGCCCATCGTTTCCTCATTGATTGCCGGCCAGGGCGCAACGCTGACCCGCCGCCGCGGTTTCCTGTTGTCCTTCACCTATGTGCAAGGCCTGGCGCTGACCTATACCCTGGTCGGCGTGGTCGCCGGCCTCACCGGCGCGCTGCTGACCGTGTGGCTGCAACAGCCGGCGGTGGTGCTGAGCGCCAGCGCGCTGATGGTGGTGTTCGCGCTGTCCATGTTCGACCTGTTCACCATCCAGCTGCCGTCGGCGCTGCAGTCGCGGCTGGCCGACACCTCCAACCGCATGTCCGGCGGCAAGTTTGCCACCGTGTTCATCATGGGCGCGCTGTCCGCGCTGATCATCGGCCCCTGCGTCGCGCCGCCGCTGGCGCTGGCGCTGGGCTATATCGGCAGCACCGGCGACGCCGCGCTGGGCGGGGCCGCGCTGTACGCGATGGCGCTGGGCCTGGGCCTGCCGCTGATCCTGATCGGCACCTTCGGCGGCCAGGTGCTGCCGCGCGCCGGCGGCTGGATGAAAACCGTCAAGGCCTGCTTCGGCGTGGTGATGCTGGGCCTGGCCATCTGGCTGGCCACGCCCTTCCTGCCGGGCGCGCTGGTGATGCTGCTGTGGGCCTTGCTGCTGATAGGCAGCGCGGTGTCCCTGGGCGCGCTGGAAGCGCTGCCCGGCAACGCCGGCGCGCCGCGGCGGCTGGGCAAGGCCGCCGGCGTGGCGCTGCTGCTGATAGGCGCGGCCCAATTAGCCGGCCTGCTGGCCGGCGCCGACAACCCGCGCTACCCCTTGCGCTGGCTGGGCCAGGGCCAGGCGGAAGCCAAGGCCGCCGCCGTGTTCCAGCCGGTGGCGAACAGCGCTCAGCTGGACGCGCTGCTGGCCAGGGCCAAGACGGAAGGCAAGCCGCTGCTGCTGGACTTCTACGCCGACTGGTGCGTGTCCTGCAAGGAGATGGAGGCGGAAACCTTCCCGGACGCCGCGGTCAGCCGCCAGATGCAGGGCTATGTGCTGGCCAAGGCCGACGTGACCGCCAACAACGCCGAGCACCAAGCGCTGCTCAAGCGCTTCGGCCTGTTCGGCCCGCCGGGCATCATCCTGTTCGACAAGCTGGGCCAGGAGGCGGACCGCGTGATCGGCTTCACCCCGGCGGAAGCCTTCGCCAAGACCTTGGCGGCGGCGAATCCGCAATAGCCGCAAGCGCCAATTGCATTCACGCCCATTGCATTGCAGAATCAGCGGGCCGATCTTCCGATCGGCCCGTTTTCATTTTCCGAGAGCCCCATGGCCATCAATAAAGCGTTCTCCAATGTCAGCATTCTGGCCGTGTTCCAGATCGCCATCATCGCCCTGCTGGTGATGTCTTGCCTGCGCGTGATCCAACCCTTTCTCGGCGCCCTGACCTGGGCCTCCATCATCGCCATTTCCGCCTGGCCGCTGCATTGCCGGCTGCGGCAAAAACTGGGGGAGCGCCACAAGCTGGCCGCCCTGCTCATCGTGTTGGCGCTGGCGCTGGCGCTGGCCATCCCCATCGGCCTGATGGCGCTGACCTTGGCGGACACCCTGCCCCATCTGTCCGGCCTCACCCATGATCTGACCCAGCTGACCCTGCCCAACGCGCCGGCCTGGCTGGCCAATATCCCGGTGGTGGGCGAAAGCCTGCAAAAGCTGTGGGGCAGCGTGCAGGCCGACTTGCCCGGCTTCTTCGAAAAGATCCGCCCGGCGGTGAACCAGGGCGCGCTGTGGCTGTTGTCCGGCGGCGCCAATCTCAGCCTGAGCCTGCTGGAGATCGTGCTGGCCATCATCGTGTCCGGCCTGCTGTTGATCAACGGCGACCGGCTGTGGGACATGGTGGAGCTGATCGTGATCAAGCTGGGCGGCGCGCCGGCCGGCGAACTGCCGGACGTGATCGCCCGCACCATACGCAGCGTCACCACCGGGGTGGTGGGCACCGCGCTGGCGCAGACCATTCTGTGCGTGATCGGCCTCTTGATCGCCGGCGTGCCCGGCGCGCTGGTGCTGGGCTTCCTTTGCTTCATCGTCGCGGTGGCGCAGATGCCGACGCTGATCGTCTGGCTGCCGGCCGCCGCCTGGGTGTTTTACATCGGCAACACCGGCCTGGGCATCTTTCTGCTGGTCTGGGGCTTCTTGCTGATCAACACCATAGACAACATCCTGAAGCCCTTGCTGATCAGCCAGGGCGCGCAGATGCCGCTGTCGCTGATCTTCCTCGGCGTGATCGGCGGCCTGATCGCCTGGGGGGTGATAGGCCTGTTCATCGGCCCCACCCTGCTGGCGGTGGCCCTGACCATGCTGCGCCACTGGCTGCGCCCGGAATGTCCGGAACCCAAGGCCGGCGAGGCCGAAGCGCGCGGCGAGCGGCAGACCGCGGATTAAGAGATCGATACCGGACGGAGACTTGTTCATGACTTTCGCCACCCTGCTCGCCTTCGCCCTCATCATGTCCGTCGGCATTCTCACCCCGGGACCCACGGTCTTGCTCGCGCTGAGCAACGGTTCCCGCTTCGGCTTGCGCTACGCGCTGTACGGCATGCTGGGCGCGGTGCTGGCCGACTTGCTGCTGGTGCTGTTGGTGGGCCTGGGTTTCGGCGCGCTGCTGGCGGCGTCCGAAACGTTATTTCAGATCGTCAAATGGCTGGGCGTGGCCTTTCTCGCCTATGTCGGCCTGCAGATGCTGCGCGCCAAAGGCGGGCTTGCCTCGGTTGATGATGCCGCGCGCCGGCCTTCGCGCTGGGCCGCCGTCGCCAAGAGCTTTTCCGTAGCCATGGGCAACCCCAAGTATTATTTCTTCATGTCCGCGCTATTGCCTCAGTTCGTCTCGCCGGCCGAAGCCCAGTTGCCCCAGTACCTGGCCTTGGCCGCCGTGATCGTGGCGATAGACGTGCTGGCGATGAGCGGCTACGCGCTGCTGGGCGCGAAGTCGCTGCAACTGTGGCGGGAAAACGGCGTGAAGTGGCTGAACCGCATCAGCGGCGGCGCCTTGCTGGCCTTGGCGGGGTCGATCGCGCTGTACCGCAGGAGCGCTTGAGCGCCCAATGCCATAAACAAGGGCCCCTACGGGCCCTTTTTGTTGGCGCTCAAAACGCCGGACACTCCACTTCCCAATCGTCCTCGCTCAGATGCAGATGGCAGGCCAGCCGCCAAGGCCGCGCCTCGGTCCAGCATTCGCTGGCGGCCTGAGCGGCGTCTATGACGCCGGCGCGCAGCAGCACATTGCGTTCCTTGCGGCTGGGCCGCTGCTCCGCCTCCGGCGTCGCCAGCCTCACCTTGCAGGTGCCGCAAGTGCCCTGGCCGCAACGCCAGTGCAGGGGCACGTCCGCCAGCCGCGCCAGGTCCAGCAGATTGTCTCCGGGCATGGCCTGCTGCTCGCCGAGCAGCGCGCCGGTTTCATCGACGAAGCGGACGACGGGCACGGCTTACTGCACCAGCGGCAGATAGGCCAGCATGTCGCCGCGCGCCACCGCCTGGCCCGGCTCCAGCCGCACCAGGCCATCGGCCCAGGCGCAGGACATCAGCACGCCGGAGCCTTGCTGCGGGTACAGTTCCAGCTGCCAGCGGCCGTCGACGCACACGCGCCGCACGCGGATGAATTCGCTGCGGCGCGCGTCCGGCCGGGTCCAGTCGAAGGCCGCCGGATACGGGCCTTCCGGCGCCAGCGCCGAGACCGGCAGGCCGGCGCGCCGTTCCAGGAAGGCGCGCGCCAGCACCTGGAAGGTGACGAAGCCGGACACCGGATTGCCCGGCAGGCCGATGAAGTCCGCCTGCCCCACCTTGCCGTAAGCCAGCGGCTTGCCCGGCTTGATCGCCAGTTTCCACAGGTCCAGCGAGCCCTCGGCCTCCACCGCGGCCTTGACGTGGTCTTCCTCGCCCACCGACACCCCGCCGCAGGTCATGATCACGTCGGCGGCGTCGGCGGCGTCGCGCAGCGCCTCTCGGGTGGCGCCCAGGGAATCGCGGACGATGCCCAGATCGATCACCTCGCAGCCCAGGCGCATCAGCGCTGGCGCCAGCCAGTAGCGGTTGGAGTTGTAGATCTGGCCGGCGGCCAGCGGCCGGCCCGGCTCCACCAGTTCGTCGCCGGTGAAGAACACCGCCACCCGCAGCGGGCGGCGCACCGTCAGCGTTTCCACGCCGATGGACGCGGCCAGGCCGATGTCGGCCGGGTTCAGCACTTTGCCGGCCGGCAGGATTTCCTGGCCGGCGCGGATGTCCTCGCCGCGACGGCGGATGTTCTGGCCGGCGCTGGCCGGCTGGCTGAAGCTCACCGTGCCGTCGGCGGCGGTTTCCGCCTGTTCCTGCATGATGACGGCGTCCGCGCCGGGCGGAATGGGCGCACCGGTGAAGATGCGCGCCACGCTGCCGGCAATCAATGCCTGCGGCACGCTGCCGGCCGGCACCCGCTGCGACACCGGCATCGCCGCCGCTTGTTCGTCGGCGCGCAAGGCGTAGCCGTCCATCGCGCTATTGTCGTGCGGCGGCACGTCCAGTGTGGCCAGCACAGGCTCGGCCAGCACGCGGCCGGCGGCGGCCAGCAATTCGACTTGTTCGGTGGCGCTCAGCGGCTGGGCGCGCTCCAGCAGCCAGTCACGGGCTTGTTCAAAGCTCAGCATGGGGCAGATCCAATCGTGAAATCAGGAAGGCGGCGACGGCGTCGACGTCGTCGCGGTGAAACCAGGGAAGGTCCAGCGTTTGCGGCAGATCGCCGACCACGGCCAGAACTTGCGGATCGACAGGATGCAAGGCCGGTGCGGCCAGCGCGCTGTTGACCACTTCTATCTTGGGAATGGCTTCGTGCTTGAAGCCTTCGGCCAATACCAGATCGCAAGGGCCCAGCATGGCCAGGTGGGCGGCCAGCGGCAGATCGTTGCTGTCCGCCAGTTCCTCCACCAGCATGCGGCGGCGGGCCGAGGCCAACAGCACTTGCGCGGCGCCGGCCTGGCGATGCCGCCAGCTGTCCTTGCCCGGCGTGTCCCAGTCCACGTCGTGGTGGGTATGTTTGACCACGGCGACGCGCAGGCCGCGGGCGGTCAGACGGGGAATCAGTTTTTCCAGCAAGGTGGTCTTGCCGCTGCCGGAATAGCCGGCGAAACCCAATACATGCATAGCGCCGACGCCCCCATAAAGATTCAGGCGGCCATGATAGCATGGCCGCCTGCGGGCTTGACTCCTACCAAAGAGCTAGCCGCCTAGAGCATGTTTACGATCCTGCGAGCTAGAGCGAGACAAGGCGAAAACAGCTGAGAAAGCGGAGCGTACATACAGTACGTGAGCATTTCGAAGTTGTTTTCAACGCCGTATCGCCGAAGCGCAGCAGATCGTAAACGGGCTCTTAGGCCGCGTGAGCGAGCTTACCGGCCTGCTCCGGCGTCTCAAAACGTTTCCAGTCCACGATCATCACCTGGGTCAGGCCGCAGTCCACCGCCAGCTGCGCCTCGATCTCCTCCAGCACCTGATGGCAATGGATCACGCCGTTGATCACCACTTCGGCCCGGCGCATCACGCTGTCGTCCGGCGTGACAAACCATATGCAGTAATGGCCCATATTCGCTCCCCCAGGTGGTTTCATCGCGACGGCCGACGCATTGTCCCGCCGTCAACTACAAATATCGTCCCAGTTGCCGCCAAACTTCAAGTTTTCTGTCAAAGGCCAGGGTATGCGCCGGGCTGGAAGAAGGCAAGGCCAGGATGTCCAGCCCCAGACCGTCCAGCTGTCCGGCCGCGCGCGCGGCGGTGGCGCCGTTGAAGGCGACCGCGCGCAACCGCGGCAGGCTTTGCGCCAATTCGCGCAGATCGTTGGCCTGCTGATCGCGGATGTCGGCGTCCAGGCTGCCGCGCCGCCGCGCGCTGGCGATCACGTCCCACAAGGCCACGCCGGCCTGTTGCAGCGCGTCCAGGCGTTCGGCGTAGGCCAGCTCGACCAGCGGCCGGCCGGTGATCGCCTGCAGCAGCGGCCAGAATTGATTGCGGGGATGGGCGTAGTACTGGCCGGCCTGCAAGGAGGCGTCGCCGGGCAAGGAGCCCAGCACCAAGACGCGGGCGTCCGGCCGCGCCACCGGCGGGAAACAGGATTTGGCGGCCGCGCCGCTCAAAACAGCTGTCCCTGCTGACGCAGCAGCCAGGCCTTGACCGGGCCGAAGCTCTTGCGATGCGCCGGCAAGGCGCCGTGCTGCTCCAGCGCGGCCAGGTGTTCGGCGGTGGGGTAGCCTTTGTGGCGGGCGAAGCCGTATTGCGGATGCAGGGCGTCCAGCGCCACCAGTTCGGCGTCGCGCGCGGTCTTGGCCAGGATGGAGGCGGCGGAGATGGCCGCCACCTTGGCGTCGCCCTTGACGATGGCTTCTCCCGGCACCGGCAGGCCCTTGGGCACGCGGTTGCCGTCGATCAGCGCGCGCGTCGCCTGCGGCTGCAGGCCTTGCACCGCCCGCGTCATCGCCAGCATGGTGGCGTGCAGGATGTTGAGCGTGTCGATTTCCTCGACGCTGGCGCTGGCGATGCACCAGGCCAGCGCGTCGCGCTTGATCAGCGGCGCCAGTTCATCGCGACGGGCCTCGCTCAGCACTTTGGAATCGGCCAGGCCGGCGATGGGCTTGGTCGGGTCCAGAATCACCGCGGCGGCGAACACCGCGCCGGCCAGCGGACCGCGGCCGGCTTCGTCGACGCCGGCGATCCGCTCCAGATCAAGCCCGCTCATTGCCGCCCCGCCACTTGCAACACAGCGTCCGCGGCCAGCGCGGCGGTGTCCTGGCGCAGCGACTGATGCAGCTCGGTAAAGGTCTGCACCATCTCGCGGCGCGCGTCCTGATCTTCGTACAGCCTTTGCATCTCCGCCGCCAGCTTGGCCGGCGTGGCCTGTTTCTGCAGCAGTTCCGGCACCACGAAGCGGCCGCACAGGATATTGGGCAGGCCGACGTAGGGCAGACGGATCTTGCGTTTGACCAGGCGGTAGCTCAGCGCGGACAGCTTGTAGCTGATCACCATCGGCTTCTTGGTCAACGCCACTTCCAGCGTGGCGGTACCGCTGGTGACCAGCACCGCGTCGCTGGCGATCATCGCCATCTGCGCGTGGCCGAACAGCTTGCGCAAGGGCAGATCCCAGCCCTTGCAGCGGCTCAACATGCGGTCGAACAGCTCCATGGTGGGGCGGGTGGCCAGCGGCACCAGGAACTGGGCGTCCGGATAGCTTTTCAGCAGCAGCTTGGCGGTTTCGATATACAGCGGCGCCATGTGCTCCAGTTCGCCGATGCGGCTGCCCGGCATCAGGGTGAACACCGGCGCGCGCTGCGGCAGCCCCAGTTGCTCGCGCATCGCGCCCTGGTCCGGGCGCAGCGGAATCTCGCTGGCCAGCGGGTGGCCGACATAGGTGACCGGCACCCCGGCCTGACGGTATAAGGGCGGCTCCATCGGGAACAGGCACAGCATGTGGCTGACGCTGCGGCCTATCTTCTGCACCCGCTCCGGACGCCAGGCCCAAACCGAGGGGCTGACGTAGTGAACGGTGGGAATGCCGGCGCGCTTGAGCGCGGCCTCCAGGTCCAGATTGAAGTCCGGCGCGTCGATGCCGATGAAAACGTCCGGCTTTTCCGCGATCAGGCGGTCGCGCAGGGTGCGGCGGATGCGCAGCAGTTCCGGCAAGCGCTTGAGCACCTCGGCGTAACCCATCACCGCCAGCCGGCTTTGCGGCGCGTGGCTGACAAAGCCTCTGGCCTCCATCCGCGGGCCGCCGATGCCGGCGAACTCGATGTCGGGATAGCGCGCCAGCAGCGCGTCCATCAGGTGGGCGGCAAGAAGGTCGCCAGAGGCTTCCCCAGCCACCATGGCGACCTTCAGTGCCCGCTTGCTTTTGAACAAAGTGTCGGGCATGGATCTCAGCGAATGATGCCTCTGGCGGACTGGCCAAAGAAGCGGGTGAACGGAGCCAGTTCATCGTGGCCGGCGGCGGCTTCCTCCAGGATGGCGGCCTTGGCGTCCTCAAACGACAGGCCCTGACGGTACAGCGTCTTGTAGGCGCCCCGCACGCGGCGGATCTGCTCGGCGCTGAAGCCGCGGCGCTTCATGCCTTCGGCGTTGATGCCGGAGGGCACCGCGCGGTTGCCGTGCGCCATCACGAACGGCGGCACGTCCTGGGCCACGGCGCTGGCGAAGGCGGTCATCGCGTGCTCGCCGATGATGGCGAACTGGTGCACGCTGGTGAAGCCGCCCAGAATCACCCAGTCGCCCAGCTGCACATGGCCGGCCAGCGTAGCGTTGTTGGCCAGGATCACGTTATTGCCCACCTGGCAGTCATGCGCGACGTGCACATAGGCCATCACCCAGTTGTCGTTGCCGACGCGGGTCACGCCCGCGTCCTGGGCGGTGCCGGTGTTGAAGGTGCAGAATTCGCGAATGGTGTTGTTGTCGCCGATTTCCAGACGGGTCGGCTCGCCGGCGTACTTCTTGTCCTGCGGCTGGGCGCCCAGCGAACAGAACTGGAAGATGCGGTTGTTCTTGCCGATGGCGGTGTGGCCCTCGATCACCACGTGAGGGCCCACCCAGCTGCCGCTGCCGATGCTGACGTTGGGGCCGATGATGGTGTAAGGGCCGATTTCCACGTCGTCGGCGATCTGAGCCTTGGGGTCGACGATGGCGGTTGGATGGATGGCCATGATCACACCTCGCGCTTGGCGCACATGATTTCGGCTTCGCAAGCCAGTTGGCCGTCCACCAGCGCGCGGGCGGAATACTTGCCGATGCCGCGCTTGCTGGTGATCAGTTCCACTTCGAAGGTCAGCTGGTCGCCCGGCACCACTTGGCGCTTGAAGCGGGCGTTGTCGATGCCGACGAAGAAATACAGCTCGTTCTCGGCGCGCTCGCCCTGGCTGCGGATGGCCAGGATGCCGGCGGCCTGGGCCATCGCCTCGATGATCAGCACGCCCGGCATCACCGGGTATTGCTCGAAGTGGCCGACGAAGAACGGCTCGTTGATGGTGACGTTCTTCAGCGCCTTGATGCGCTTGTTTTCCTCAAACTCGGTGACACGGTCCACCAGCAGGAAAGGATAGCGATGCGGCAGATAGCGCATGATCTCGCGGACATCGATGGTGACGGCGTGTTCAGACATTGGGGGATTCCTCCTGATTCTTCATTTCTTTGAGCTCGCGCTCGAGCTGCTTGAGCCGCTTGGCCATATCGTCCAGATGACGGACGTGCACGGCGTTGGCCAGCCACTCTTTCATAGGTTGCAAGGGGTAAGACGAGGCGTAGGTGCCCGGCGTCTTGATCGACTTCGACACCAGGGTGCCGCCGCCGATATGGGTTTTGTCCGTAATCTCGATGTGGCCGACGAACATCGCCGCGCCGCCCACGGTGCAATAAGCGCCGATCTTGGCGCTGCCGGCGATGCCGACGCAGCCGGCGATGGCGGAATGCTCGCCGATCTGCACGTTATGGGCGATCTGCACCAGATTATCCACCTTGGCGCCCTTGCGGATCACGGTGTCCGCCATCGCGCCGCGGTCCACCGTGGTGTTGGCGCCGATTTCCACATCGTCCTCAATGATGACGCGGCCGGTTTGCGGAATTTTGAACCAGTGGTCCTTATCCCAGGCCAGACCGAAGCCGTCGGCGCCGATCACGCTGCCGGAGTGCACGCCCACGCGGTGGCCCAGCACGCAGCCGTGATAAAGCGTGACGTTGGGATACAAGACTACGTCGTCGCCCAGCACGCAGTCGTCGCCCACCACCACGCCCGGCATCAGCCGGCAGCGCTCGCCGATGACCGCGTTGCGGCCGATGCTGACGTGCTCGCGCACTTCGGCGCTGGCCGCCACCCGCGCGCCCTCGCCCAGCACCGCGCTGGGATGCACGCCGGCGCGGGCCAGCGGCTGCGGGTGGAATAGCGCGGCCAGCCGCGCGAAGTAGAGATAGGGGTCGGCGGCGACGATCCAGGAGCGCTGCTTCCAGACCTCGGTCTGCGCCAGCTCTTCCGCCATCTTGGGCGCGACGATCACCGCGCTGGCGCCGCTGTCGTCCAGCTGCTTGCGATACTTGGGATTGGCCAGAAAGGCGATGTCGCCGGCCGCGGCCGCTTCCAGCGGCGCCAGGCGGCCCACCGTCAGGTCCGGGCCGGCCAGTTCGCCGCCCAGCTGCCCGGTAATGAATGAGAGGGTATAAGCCATCAAAAACGAAAGCCGACCTGGGGTCGGCTTGCTCCCGTAATGTGAGTTGGCGCGCGGCCATGGCCGCGCGCATTCGGAACGGCCCTTGCGCCGCCCCGCCCTGCCTTCAGCGGTCCAGTTCTTTCAGAACCTTGGGCGTCAGGTCGTACTTGGGGTTCACATACACCACGTCTTGCAGGATCAGGTCGTACTGCTCGCGCTCGGCCAGCTGCTTGAGCGCGCGATTGGCCCGCTCCTGCACCGAAGCGAACTCCTCGTTGCGGCGCTGGTTGAAGTCCTCGGACAGCTCGCGGCCCTTGGCCCGGTAATCCCGGTCCAAGGCCGCGTATTCACGCTCGTAGCGCTTGCGGTCGTCGGAATTCAAGCTGCTCTTGGCCAGTTGGGACTCCAGCTCCTTGGCGCGCGCCTCCATCTTCTTCAGCTCGTTGCGCCGCTCGGAGAACTCCTTGTCCAGACGTTTCTGGATGGCGATCGCCGGCGCCGCTTCGCGATAGATGCGCTCGGTGTTGACATAGCCCATTTTGAGATCGGCCGCCTGGGCCGACATGGCGGCCATGGATAAGAGCACGGCCGCCCATTGCAATGCTTTCATATAACAACCCCGTCAATTTTAGAACACGGTACCCAGCTGGAATTGGAAGCGCTGGACTTTGTCGTTGTCCTTCTTCTTCAGCGGATTGGCGATACTGAATTTCATCGGTCCGATCGGAGACAGCCAGGTCAACGCCACGCCTGCGGAGTAGCGCATGCCGTCGCCGGCGGAACTGCCGGCCACCGACGGATCCCACAAGGTGCCGGCGTCGAAGAACAGGCTGGTGCGCACCGACTTATTGTCCTTCATTCCCGGGAAGGGGAACAGCACTTCAGCGTTGGCCACCGCCTTGCGGGTACCGCCCAGGTAGTCGCCGTTGGTGTCGCGCGGGCCGATACTGCTGGTGTCGTAACCGCGCACCGAGCCCAGACCGCCCATGTAGAAGTTCTGGAAGAACGGCAGACGCGAAGTCTTGCCGTAGCCGTCGGCATAGCCCAGCTCGCCGTTCAGCATCAGCGTGAAGGTCTTGGTCAGCGGGAAGAACCAGGTCTGCTGATGGGTCAGGCGGTAGTACTGCAGATCGCCGCCCGGCAGGCCGGCGTCCGCGCCCACCTTGATCACCGCGCCGCGCGTCGGCCACAGCGCGCTGTCGCGGGTGTCGCGGCCCCAGCTGATGGTGCCCAGCAGCGTGTTGTTGCTGGCGCCGTACTGGTTGACGAAGTCCTTGTAACGCTGCGGACTGTTGTCGTAGGTGCTGATCTTGGTGTTTTCCGCGCCGATGCTGAAGTTGATGCGGTCGTACTCGGTCACCGGCACCCCGAAGCGCACCGCGCCGCCGATGGTGCTGGTCTTGTACGCGGAAATATTGGTGGCGTCCGGGTTGTAGACGCGGTTGTACAAGTCATAGCCCAGGCTGACGCCGTCCGGCGTGAAGTACGGATCGGTGAAGGACAGCGACAGGTTCTTGTTCACCTTGCCGGTGGACAGGCCCAGCGACATATACTTGCCGGAACCGAAGATATTGCTCTGCGACAGGTTGGCGGACAATTGCACGCCCTCGCCCTGCACGAAGCCGATGCCGGCGGACACGCTGCCCGTGGAGCGTTCCTTCAGGCTGATGTTCATGTCCACCTGGTCGGCGGCGTCCGGCACGGCCGGGGTTTCGATGTTGACGTCCTCGAAATAACCCAGCAGCTCCACGCGCTCCTTGCTGCGCTTGATCTTGTCGGCACCGTAAGGCGCGCCTTCCAGCTGGCGCAGTTCGCGACGGATCACTTCATCGCGGGTCTTGGTGTTGCCGGCGATGTTGACGCGGCGCACATAGGTCTTGCGGCCCGGGTCCACGAAGAAGGTGAAGGCCACGGTCTGTTTATCGTGGTCGATGTCCGGCAGCACGTTGACGTTGGCGAAAGCGTAGCCGGCCTGGCCCAGGCGGTCGCTCAGCGACTTCACCGACTCGGTGATTCTTTCATTGTTGAAAGTGTCCCCGGCCTTGGCCTGGATCAGCTTGCGCAGATCGGCTTCCGGCACTTTGAGGTCGCCGGCCAGCTTGATGTCGGAGATGGTGAACTTCTTGCCTTCGTGAATATTCACCGTCAGGAACATGTCCTGCTTGTCGGCGCTGATCGACACCTGGGTGGAGTCGATGTTGAATTCCAGATAGCCCTGATTCTGATAGAAGGCCTTGAGCTTTTCCAGATCGCCGGTCAGTTTCTGCTTGGAGTACTGGTCGTCCTTGGTCACCCAGGACAGCCAGCCGCCGGTGGTCAGGCTGAACTGGTCCACCAGGTCGGACTGCTTGAAGGCGCTGGCGCCGACGATGCGGATTTCCTTGATGCGCGCGGTCACGCCCTCGTTGATGTCCAGCGTCACCGCCACGCGGTTGCGTTCCAGCTTGGTCACCGACGGGGTCACTTCCACCGAGTACTTGCCGCGGCTGTAATACTGGCGCTTGAGTTCCTGCACCGCGCCGTCCAGCAGCGCCTGATCGAAGATCAGCGATTCGGCGAAGCCGTTGTCCTTCAAGGCCTTTTTCAGCTGGTCCTTGCTGAACTCCTTGGCGCCGTTGATGTTGAGCTGGCTGACCACCGGGCGCTCGGCCACGGCCACGATCACCACGCTGTCGCGCGATTCGATGCGCACATCGTTGAAGAAGCCGGTGGCGAACAGGGCCTTGATCGCCTCGTTGGCCTTCTGGTCATTGAAGGTGTCGCCCACCTTGACCGGCAGATAGTTGAATACGGTGCCGGGCTCGGTGCGCTGCAAGCCTTCAACGCGAATGTCTTTGATGACAAAAGGATCAGCAGCCCAGGCCATGGAGGCCGAAGTCAGGCCCAGTACGGCTGCTGCAAGCAATTTCAATTTCATAGATCGGTTTTAACCCCCAAATAGGCGGCTGAAATCATTCAGCAAAGCGAACGCCATCAAAGACGCCAGCAAGATGAAGCCAATTTTTTGTCCGAACAATTGCGCCCGCTCACTGACGGGGCGGCCTCTGATCAACTCCGCGACATAATACATTAAGTGCCCGCCATCCAGAACTGGAATCGGCAGCAGATTCAGCACGCCTATGCTGATGCTGATCAGCGCCAGGAACTCCAGATAAGGCGTCAGGCCCTCGCGCGCGGTCTGGCCGGCGACGTTGGCGATGGTCAGCGGGCCGGACAGATTATCCAGCGAGGCCTGGCCCATCAGCATGCGTCCCATGAACTTGACGCTCATCCAGCTGGTGTCCCAGGTCTTGGCCAAGGCGGCCAAACCCGCCTGCGCCGCCGAATAGTGTTCGGTGTACAGCAACTGACGACCCCAGCCGGCGTCCGGCTGCGGCGCGGCGCCGATGCGCCCCACCACTTCGCCGTCCTGCTGGTGCGCCTGCGGCCGCACTTTGATGTTCAGCGTCTCCGCGCCGCGCTGGACTTTCACGTCCAGATCGCGCCCCGGGCTGTTGCGCACCTGCGCCACCCAGCCTTCCCAGCTGTTCAGCGCCTGGCCGTTGAGCGCCAGCAGCTTGTCGCCCGGCTTGAGGCCGGCGCTTTGCGCGGCGCCGCCCTCCTCCAGCGCGCCTATCACCGGCAGGAAACGCCCCGGCGTCAGGCCGGTGTTGCCCTGTTGCATCGCGGTCACCGCCTTGTCGCCGAAGCGGGCGGGGTCGATGCGGCGATCGGCCTTGGCGCCGGCCGCGGTTTCCACTTGCACCACGGTGGCGTCCGGCGACATCGCCGCCTCCACCAGGGCGAGACGGATCTGCTGCCAGTTGGCCACCGGCTGGCCGGCCACGCTCAGGATGCGGTCGCCGGGCGCGAAGCCGGCCGCCGCGGCCGGCGTCTGCGCCACCACGGTGCCGACCAGAGGCTTGACCTGGGTCACGCCCTGGCCCATCACCACCCAGTACAGCAGCACCGCCAGCAAGAGATTGGCCAGCGGACCGGCGGCGACGATGGCGATGCGCTTCAACACATGCTGATTATTGAAGGCCTGCGGGCGCAATTCTTCCGTCACCGGGCCTTCGCGCTCGTCCAGCATGCGCACATAGCCGCCCAGCGGGATCGGACAGATCACCCACTCGGTGCCCTTGCGCCAGTAAGTCCACAGCGGCTTGCCGAAGCCGATGGAAAACCGCAGCACCTTGACGCCGCACAGCCGAGCCACCCAGTAGTGCCCCAGTTCGTGAAAGGTCACCAGCACGCCGATGGCCACCAGGAAGGCGAGCAGGGTCAGCATGCGGCCACCCGCTGCAGCGCGAAGGCGCGCGCTTCCTCATCCTTGGCCAGCAAGGCCTCGACCGAGCCGCTGCCGGCCAGGCTGACGCCGTCCAGCGCGGCGGACACCACGGCGGGGATGTCGACGAAACGCAGCCGCCCATGCAGGAAGGCGTCCACCGCCACCTCGTTGGCCGCGTTCAGCACCGCCGGCGCGTCGCCGCCCAGGCGCAGCACGTCGAAAGCCAGCTTCAGACAGGGGAAGCGCTCCAGATCCGGCGCTTCGAAAGTGAGGTTGGACAGCGAGAAAAAGTCCAGCGAACCCACGCCCGCCTCGATGCGCTCCGGCCAGGCCAGCGCGCAGGCGATGGGCGTGCGCATGTCCGGCGAACCCAGCTGAGCCATCACCGAACCATCGCGATACTGCACCATGGAATGAATCACGCTTTGCGGATGCACCACCACGTCGATGCGCTCCGGCGGCGCGGAGAACAGCCAGTGCGCCTCGATCACCTCCAGGCCCTTGTTCATCAGCGAGGCGGAATCGACGGAAATCTTGCGCCCCATCACCCAGTTGGGGTGGCGGCAGGCGTCGTCCGGGGTCACGCGCAGCAAGTCTTCGGCCGAAGACTGGCGGAAGGGGCCGCCGGAAGCGGTGAGAATGATTTTGCGGATGCCGGCGGCGTCCAGATTGCCGGCGTAGTCGTGGGGCAGCGATTGAAAGATGGCGCTGTGCTCGCTGTCCACCGGCAGCAGGGTCGCGCCGTGGCGGCGCGCCGCGTCCATGAACAGACGGCCGGCCACCACCAGGGATTCCTTATTGGCCAGCAAGATGCGCTTGCCGGCGCGCGCCGCCGCCATGGCGGACGGCAGACCGGCGGCGCCGACGATGGCGGCCATCACCACCTCGGCCTCCGGCAAGGCCGCCACCTGGACCAGCGCGGCCGGGCCGTGCAGCACCTCGGCGTTCACCCCCGCCTCGGCCAGCCGGCCGCGCAGAGCGTCGGCGGACGCGGCGTCGCCGGTCACCACGTAGGCAGGCCGGAATTGCAAAGCCTGTTGGAACAGGCGATCCACCTGGCGGTTGCCGGTCAGCGCCACCACCCGGTAACGCTCGGGATGGCGCGCCACCACGTCCAGCGTATTGACGCCCACGCTGCCGGTGGCGCCGAGAACGACAATCCCTTGCGGTTTCGTCATTTGAGTTTCCTGCGGTTACATGCCGCCCAGAACGCGCAGCGCGTTGCTGACGGCGAGGACGGCGATAAGACTGTCGATGCGGTCGTACACGCCGCCGTGGCCGGGCAGCAAGCGGCTGCTGTCCTTGATGCCCGACGCGCGCTTGAACCAGGATTCCAGCAGATCGCCCATCACGCTGACCGCGGTCAGCGGCAAGGCCAGCAACAGCAGCGCCCACACCGGCAAGCCGGTGTCTATCCAGCCCAGATGGTCCACCAGCGCCACGTACAGCGCCACGCAGATCACGCCGCCGTAGACGCCCTCCCAGCTCTTGCCCGGGCTGATGGACGGCGCCAGCTTGCGCCGGCCGAAAGCCTTGCCGGAAAAGTAGGCGGCGATGTCCGCCACCCACACCAGGCCCATCACCGCCAGCAGGGCGAAGGCGTCCGCCGCGCCAGGCTGCGGCCGCCACTCCAGGAAGGCGAACCAGGCCGGCAGCATCAGCAGCCAGCCCAGCAGC
This sequence comes from Chromobacterium sp. S0633, assembly GCF_024158805.1. Taxonomy (NCBI): domain Bacteria; kingdom Pseudomonadati; phylum Pseudomonadota; class Betaproteobacteria; order Neisseriales; family Chromobacteriaceae; genus Chromobacterium; species Chromobacterium sp. S0633. The sequence goes on from NZ_JAMZGH010000046.1 coordinate 27,145, forward strand.
CAGGCCAACGGGCCCGGGGGGATGCGCCAGCGCTTGGCCAGCCAGCACGGCACCAGCAGCAGCCAGAAACCCAGCGTCAGAACGTGCTCAAGCGGGCCCAACCGGTAATGGCCGAACCAGGCGGCCGCGGCCAGGCCGCTGCTCGCCGCCAGATACAGCCATTTGCCGGCGCCGGTCATGCCGGCCATGCGGCTGAATTCCCACATAGCCAAAACGACGATCAGCCAGGAGAAGCCCGCCCAGGCCTCGGCCGGGAACAGAAACAGCGCCGCCAGCATCAGGGGCAGCAAGACCAGAGCCGTCAGAACGCGTGTCAGCAGCATGGCTTAACGCCCGTCCCGACGCAGATGCTCGGGCAGTTGCTCGCTGGTGCGTCCGAAGCGGCGCTCGCGGCATTGGTAAGAATCAATGGCGGTTTCCAGCGCCGCGCGGTCGAAGTCCGGCCACAGCGTCTCGGTGAAGTAGAGCTCGGAATAAGCCAGCTGCCACAGCAGGAAGTTGCTGATGCGCTGTTCGCCGCCGGTGCGGATGAACAAATCCGGCTCCGGCGCCCACGGCATCGACAGGCGCTGGCTCAGCGCCTCCTCCTCGATATGGGTGGCGCCCTCGGCGATCAGGCCGTTGACCGCGTTGAGGATGTCCCAGCGGCCGCCGTAGTCGGCGGCGATGTTCAAGGCCAGACCGTCGTTGCCGGCGGTCTTTTCCTCGGCGCGCAGGATGCGCTCCTGCAAGTCCGCGCTGAAACGCTCGCGCGAACCCAATACCCGCAAGCGGATATTATTGCTGTGCAGCTTGCTGACCTCGTGCTCCAGCGCGCGGATGAACAGGTCCATCAGAAAGGACACTTCCTCCTGCGGACGCCGCCAGTTCTCGGTGGAGAAGGCGAACAGGGTCAGGCATTCGACGCCCAGTTCCTTGCAGGCTCCGACGATCTCGCGCACGGTGTCCAGGCCCCGCTTGTGGCCGGCCACCCGCGGCAGAAAACGCTTTTTGGCCCAGCGGCCGTTGCCATCCATGATGATGGCGATATGCCGAGGCACGGAACGCACCTCCGGCACATCCTTGGTAGAGCTTGCAAACAAGGTACGGCGCTCCTTAGACGGCCATCAGGTCGGCTTCCTTGGCGGCCAGGGCCTTGTCGATTTCGACGGTGTACTTGTCGGTCAGCTTCTGGATCTCATCCTGGCCGCGACGCTCGTCGTCCTCGGTAATGGCCTTGTCTTTAAGCAGGTTCTTGAATTCGTTGTTGGCGTCGCGGCGGATATTGCGCACGGCCACGCGCGCGCCCTCGGCCTCGCCGCGCACGACTTTGATCAGATCCTTGCGGCGCTCTTCGGTCAGCATCGGCATCGGCACGCGGATGATCTCGCCCATGGAGGCCGGGTTCAGGCCCAGGTCGGAGTCGCGGATCGCTTTTTCGATCTTGGCCAGCATCGGCTTTTCCCAGGGTTGCACGCCGATAGTGCGCGCGTCCACCAGGGTCACGTTGGCCACCTGGCTGATGGGCACGTCGCTGCCATAGTAGTCCACCATGACATGATCAAGAATGCCGGTATGGGCGCGACCGGTGCGCACCTTGCTCAGGTCGGTCTTGAACGCGTCCAGCGACTTCTGCATTTTCTGCTCGGCCGATTTCTTGATGTCGTTAATCATGTCCACTCCAAATCGAAACTTAAAAAGACAAGGCGAAAACGGCCATTGCCGCTTTCGCCTTCAGCAATTTTCAAACTCAGCAGTGTACCAGCGTGCCTTCGTCTTCGCCAAGCACGACCCGGGTCAGCGCGCCGCTCTTGAAGATGCTGAACACCTTGATGTTCAGGTTCTGGTCGCGGCACAGCGCGAAGGCGGTGGCGTCCATCACCTTCAGGTTGCGCGAGATCGCCTCGTCGAAGGTCAGGGTCTGGTAACGTATCGCGTCCGGGTTCTTTTTCGGATCGTCGGTGTACACGCCGTCCACCTTGGTGGCTTTCAGCATGATGTCCACGTTCATTTCCATGCCGCGCAGCGCCGCGGCGGTGTCCGTGGTGAAGAAGGGGTTGCCGGTGCCGGCGGCGAAGATCACCACCTTGCCCTCTTCCAGGTATTGCATCGCCTTGCCGCGCACATAGGGCTCGGCGATCTGCTGCATGGTCAGCGCCGACTGCACGCGCGCGATCAACCCAGCCTTGGTCATCGCGTCCTTCAACGCCAGCGCGTTCATCACCGTGGCCATCATGCCCATATAGTCCGCGGTGGCGCGATCCATACCCGCGGCCGCCGGCGCGACGCCGCGGAAGATGTTGCCGCCGCCGATCACCACGCCCACTTCCACGCCAAGCTCCACGACTTCCTTGATCTGACCGACGATCTGCTCGATCGTGGCACGGTTGATGCCATAGCTGTCATCGCCCATCAGGGCCTCGCCTGAAAGTTTCAGCAGGATGCGTTTATAGGCAGGAACTTGGCTCATGGTAACCTCGGTTTGGCTGGATATTCGGTTTTCAGTTTGCAAAACGGCACCCTGCAGGCAGGGTGCCGTCAATACGTCTCGCGACTGGGCGCTTACAGCTTGGCGGCTGCAGCCACTTCAGCGGCGTAGTCTACTACTTTCTTCTCAATGCCTTCGCCCACTACGAACATGGCGAACGCCTTGACCGAGGCTTTCTTCTCGGCCAACAGTTTTTCCACGGTCTGGTCCGGGTTCTTGACGAAGGGTTGGCCCATCAGGGTCACTTCGGCCAGGAACTTGTTGACGCGGCCTTCAACCATCTTGGCGACGATGTCGGCCGGCTTGCCGGATTCGGCGGCCTGAGCGGTGTAGATCTTGCGCTCTTGTTCCAGGATGTCGGCGGAAACCTGATCCTTGGACACGCAGATCGGCTTGGAAGCGGCGATGTGCATGGCCACGTCCTTGCCCACTTGCTCTTCGCCGGCGAAGTCGACGATCACGCCGATCTTGGCGCCGTGCAGGTAGGTGGCGATCGCGCCTTCGGTCTGGTAGCGAACGAAACGACGGATGGTCATGTTCTCGCCCAGCTTGGCGATGGCGGCCTTGCGGATGTCTTCAACGGACTGGCCGTCGATTTCCACGGCGGACAGCGCTTCCACGTCGGCCGGGTTGGCTACGACCACAGCCTTGGCGGCGGCGGCGGCCAGGGCCAGGAAGGTCGGGTCCTTGGCAACGAAGTCGGTTTCACAGTTGACTTCCACCAGGGCGCCAACGCCGCCTTCAACGAAGGAACCGATGATGCCTTCGGCAGCCACGCGGCCAGCCATTTTGGAAGCCTTGTTGCCGGACTTGATGCGCAGAATTTCTTCAGCCTTGGCGGCGTCGCCTTCGGCTTCCACCAGGGCTTTTTTGCATTCCATCATGCCGAGGCCGGTGGCCGCGCGCAGATCCGAAACCATTTTTGCGGTAATGTCCGCCATACTTCGTACTCCTGAATGATTTTGATTACGTGGGTCTAAAAAAAGGGGCTTACGCCCCTTTTCGTCTGCTTACTCGGCTTGAGCCGATTCAGCAGCCACGATCTCGTGCAGAGACTGGGCGCGGCCTTCCAGCACCGCGTCGGCCATGCCGCGAGCGTACAGGCGGATGGCGCGGCTGGAGTCGTCGTTGCCCGGGATCACGTAATCGATGCCGTCCGGGGTGTTGTTGGTGTCAACAACGCCGATAACCGGGATACCCAGTTTCTTGGCTTCGACGATGGTGCCCTTCTGGTAACCAGTGTCGATAACGAAGATGGCGTCCGGCAGGCCCTTCATATCCTTGATGCCGCCCAGCGAACGCTCCAGCTTGTCGACTTCGCGTTGCAGGTCCAGCAGTTCTTTCTTGTTGTAACCGGTATCGCCAGCGGATTCCAGAATGGCGCGCTTCTCTTCAAGACGCTTGATCGACTGCTTCACGGTCTTGTAGTTGGTCAGCATGCCGCCCAGCCAGCGGTGGTCAACAAACGGCATGCCGCAACGGGCAGCTTCTTCACGTACGATCTCACGAGCCTGACGCTTGGTGCCCACGAACATGATGGAACCTTTGTTGGCGGCCAGACGACGCACATATTCCTGAGCTTCTACGAACAGCGGCAGAGTCTTTTCCAGGTTGATGATGTGAATCTTGTTGCGGCTGCCGAAGATGTACTTGGCCATCTTCGGGTTCCAGAAGCGGGTTTGGTGGCCGAAGTGAACGCCGGCCTCAAGCATTTGACGCATGGTAACGTTGGTGGACATGCAAAAACTCCTTAAAGGGTTAAGCCTCCATCCGCGCAGACAACCTCGAAACGAGGCACCCTTTGGCGCGGATGTGCGTAATAGATGATTTTCCCCCGCCAGGATGGCAAGGGACGCGGGATTCTAACACCGGACGGCGGAGCGCTCAAGCCTCCTCGCGCGCCTCGCGGGCTTTTTCCCGCTGACGGCGCAGCTTGCGCCGCGTCATCCGCGCCACAAAGAAGGTGGGCAGCACGCCCAGAAAGAACACGGTGGACAGCGAAGCCAGCACGCTGTGCTGCGCCACCGCCAGCATCAGCACCACATAGAGCCAGCCCAGCAACACGATCAGCAACATATTTAAACAATCGTTTGAATTTTCCGGCAAAGCCGACAACAATGACAGCGCCGGGTCAAACCCGCTGCGCCCGCCAACCCCAGACCGACAGACATTGTAAAGCGAGCCCCGCCCCATGCAAACCGCCATCACCCGCCTGCTCGGCATCCAGCGCCCGCTGATCTGCCCCGGCATGAGCTATATCGCCACCCCGGAACTGGTGGCCGCCGTCGGCAACGCCGGCGGCCTGGGCATACTCGCCACCGGCCCGCTGACGCCAGAGCTGACGCGACAAGCGATACGCCGCGTGCGCGAGCTGAGCGACGCCCCCTTCGGCGTCGGCTGCACGCTAATGATGCCCGGCGCCAAGGAAAACGCCATGGTCGCGTTGGAAGAGCGCGTGCCGGTAATCAATTTTTCCCTGGGCAAGGGGGATTGGCTGATTGAACGCGCCCACGCCTACGGCGGCAAGGTCATCGCCACCGTGGTGACGGAGAAGCACGCGCGCTCGGCGCAGGCGTCCGGAGCCGACGCCCTGCTGGTCACCGGCCACGAGGCCGCCGCCCACGGCGGCGCCGTCACCTCGCTGACGCTGATTCCGGCCATCCGCAAGGCCAGCGAGCTGCCCATCATCGCCGCAGGCGGCTTTGCCGACGGCCGGGGCCTGATCGCCGCGCTGGCGCTGGGCGCCGACGCCGTGGCCATGGGCACGCGACTGGCGATGAGCCGGGAAAGCCCGGTGCACCAGCGCACCAAGGAGATGATCCGTCAACGCGGCGTGGCCGACACCTTGTATTCCAAGAATTTCGACGGCCTGTGGTGCCGGGTGATGGACACCCCGGCCGCCCGCCAGGCCACGCGCAAACCGCTCAGCCTGTTCGCCGCCGCCTGGCGCGCCAGCGCCGCCGCGCGCAAGCTGGGCATGCCCATCGCCAAAGTGGTGCTGGGCGGCCTGCTGAGCCAGCCGCAAGCGCTGCGCCAGCTGGCTCAATTCGGCGCCGCCACCGAGTCCATCCGCCTGGCGATAGAGGACGGCGACCTCGACAAGGGCGTGCAGCTGATCGGCCAGGCTCAGGGCCTGATCGACGACGCGCCCAACGTGGCCGAGCTGTTCGAACGCATCCTGACCGAGGCGGACGCTTGTCGGCGACGGCTGAACGCCTTAAGCGACTAAGAGCCTGCTCAAAGTCCGCTGCGCTTCGGCGATACGGCGTTGAAACCGAGCTCAAAATGCTCATGTACCACGTGTACATTCCGCTTTTTCGCTCGTTTTCGCCTTGTCTCGCTCTTGCTCGCGAGACTTTGAACAGGCTCTAAGAACCCGCTCAATGCCCGCCGCGCCTCATGAAGCCCCGCACGGCGAGCACACACTCCAAGACATAAAAAAACCGCCGCCCCATCAAGGGTACGGCGGTTTTTGCCAGACCGGCGCCGATCAGGACGCGGCGTTGGCCTTGGCCATCTTGCGACGATCCGATTCGTTCAGGTAACGCTTGCGGATGCGGATGGACTTCGGCGTGATCTCCACCAGCTCGTCGTCGTCGATGAATTCAACGGCGGATTCCAGCGTCAGCTTGATCGGCGTGGTCAGACGCACGGCTTCGTCAGTGCCGGAGGCGCGCACGTTGGTCAGCTGCTTGCCCTTGACCGGGTTCACCACCAGATCGTTGTCGCGGCTGTGAATGCCGATGATCATGCCTTCGTACAGCTTCTCGCCCGGAGCCACGAACATGCGGCCGCGGTCTTCCAGCTTCCACAGCGCGTAAGCCACCGCTTCGCCATTCTCTTGCGAGACCAGCACGCCGTTGTGACGACCCGGCATGTCCGGCTTGACCGGCGCGTAGTCGTCGAACACATGGCTCATCAGGCCGGTGCCGCGGGTCATGGTCATGAAGTCGGACTGGAAGCCGATCAGGCCGCGCGCCGGAATATGGTATTCCAGGCGGGTGCGGCCGTTGCCGTCGGATTCCATATTGGTCAGTTCGCCGCGGCGACGACCGATCTCTTCCATCACGCCGCCCTGGTGATCGTCTTCCAGGTCGATGGTCAGGTTCTCGTACGGCTCGCTCTTCTGGCCGTCGATTTCCTTGAACACCACGCGCGGCTTGGCCACGGCCATTTCAAAGCCTTCGCGACGCATGTTTTCCAGCAGAATGGTCAGGTGCAATTCACCACGACCGGACACGCGGAACACATCGGAGTCGCCGGTGTCTTCCACACGCAGCGCCACATTGGTCAGCAGTTCCTTGGTCAGACGGTCGCGGATTTGACGCGAGGTCACGAACTTGCCTTCGGTGCCGGCCAGCGGCGAGGAGTTCACCATGAAGTCCATGGTCAGCGTCGGCTCGTCCACGGACAGCATGGGCAGGCCTACCGGCTGCTCCTTGTCGCAGATGGTCACGCCGATGCCGATGTCTTCCAGGCCGGAGATGATGATGATATCGCCCGCCTCGGCTTCTTCAACCGGCACGCGGTCCAGACCCTGGTAACCCAGCACCTGGTTGATGCGGCCGGTGGCCACTTGATCGTCGTGGTTCATCACCACCACTTGCTGACCCGGCTTGATGCGGCCGTTCAGCACGCGGCCCACGCCCAGGCGGCCGGTGTAGGTGGAGTAATCCAGAGCGGAAATCTGCAGCTGCAGCGGCGCGTCGGCGCTGCCCGGCGGGGTCGGCACGTGCTTGAGCACGGTGTCGAACAGCGGGCGCATATTGTCGGACTCTTCCTCCAGCTCCAGCTTGGCGAAACCATTCAGGCCGGAAGCGTAGATGATGGGGAAGTCCAGCTGTTCGTCAGTCGCGCCCAGCTTGTCGAACAGGTCGAAAGTCTGATCCACCACCCAGTCCGGACGCGCGCCCGGACGGTCCACCTTGTTGATCACCACGATCGGGCGCAGACCCAGCGCCAGCGCTTTCTTGGTAACGAAACGGGTTTGCGGCATCGGGCCTTCTACGGCGTCCACCAGCAGCAGCACGCCGTCCACCATGCCCAACACGCGCTCAACTTCGCCGCCGAAGTCGGCGTGTCCCGGAGTGTCGACGATATTGATGTGCACGCCTTCGTATTCGATGGCGGTGTTCTTGGCCAGAATGGTAATGCCGCGTTCTTTTTCAAGATCGTTGCTGTCCATTACACGCTCGTCCACTTGCTGGTTCTCGCGGAAGGTGCCGGATTGGCGCAGCAATTGGTCTACAAGCGTGGTCTTGCCATGGTCGACGTGGGCGATGATGGCGATATTGCGAATTTGTCGGGTCATTTTAGGAAGGAGGATGGATACAGAAAAATCGCTGGATAATAGCACAAAAAACTGTCCATACCAAAAATTCCAGCGGGCGACAAGCGCTGGGCTTTTGCGTACACTGCGCGGCAAACCGACTTCGACGAGGAAACGCTCCATGTACGACTGGAACGCCTTATGGCATGAACACGAAGCCTACCGCACCGGCTACGCCGTTCAGCACAACGATGCCAACCAACTGACCGACGCCCTGTCCGCCAAACTGATCAAGACGGCGACGGACATCACCGATGTGGCCGTCTATGACGGCGGCGACCGCTACCTGCTGGCCAGCCACCAGGACGGCCTGCAATTGCTGGAGATCGCCAAGCACAGCCTGTTCGACATCACGCTGCGCTTCGTCACCGAGGACGAAGACCAGGACATCGCCCCGCCCTATGTCGAAATCCACGTCGACAACCTGGCCACCGAGGAACAGGCGGTCTGGCGCGCCGCGGTCAGCCGCCACGAAGACGGCCAGATCTGGGTGGGCAAGCGCGCGCTGGACGAAAACGTGATTCCGGCCATGCCCTTCGACGAACTATCCTTCACCGACAACGCCCGCTTCCGCGAAGAACTGGCCCGGGTCTGGCATGAAGACCTGCCGCAGTTGAAGCCGGCGCTGGAAGCCTGGTTCCAGCACGGCGCGCTGAGCGCTCCGGACGAGGAGCCGGCCCATTACGGCGACGCCGCGCGGGTACAGCAGATCTGCGACCGCTACGCCGAGATCGTGCGCCGCGAACAAGCGCTGCTGTCGCGCCAGTTCAGCGATCCGGAACTGCACCTGATCGCCCAGGTACTAAAAGGCGTGCGCTTCGACGACGCGGCCTCCTGCCGCGGCGTGTGGCTGGCGGTGGAGGCGCGCATCATCGAGGAAGAGCTGGACCAGCAATGGAAAGTGGACGGCGAAAAACTCCTAACCAAGATGAAGGCGCTCAGCTACGCGCAGGAAGTGGCCTTGATAGAAGCGCTGTCGCCGCTGGCGTCCGACTGAACACCTCAAACCGGATCGCGGGTAGAATGCCCCCGATCCGAGCAATCACTCCAAACCCATCCAAGTGACCGGCCCCGCCATCACGCGCCGCGCCGGTCCGCATCGAGAAAGATAAAGACATGGCTCAAACCAGCGCCCTGAGACAGCTTCCGCAAAGCACCCTGTTCCGCCCCGGCGACGTCTTCGTCCTGTTCGGCGAACTCTTCGGCCGCGGCTACGCCAACGGCCTGATCAATGAAGCGCGCAAGGCCGGCATGGACATCATCGGCATGACCGTGGGCCGCCGCGACGAAAACAACCAGCTGCGCCCGCTGAACGAGGAAGAGCTGGCCGCGGCCGAAGCCAATCTCGGCGGCCGCGTGATCAATGTGCCGCTGATGGCCGGCTTCGACCAGGACGGCTCGCCGACGCCGACCGAACTGCTGGCCTCCCTGACGCTGAAAAGCTGGCAGGACGACAAGCTGGACTGGGAACACATCGAGCAATGCCGCCACATCGGCGTGCAGCGCTTCAAGGACGGCGTCGCCCAGGCGATGGCGCAGCTGGACGGCATGATAGCCGACGGCCGCAATGTATTCTTCGCCCACACCATGGCCGGCGGCATTCCCAAGGCCAAGGTCTTCCTGGCCATCGCCAACCGCGTCTACAAGGGCCGCGGCGAGCGCTTCCTGTCCACCCAGGCGCTGCTGGACAGCGATCTGGGCAAGCTGATCCTGCAAAACTTCGACGAAGTCACCGCCAACACCTTCCAGCACCTGATCGACGGCAGCGCCGCGCTGCGCGGCCGGCTGGAAGCCGCCGGCGGCCAAGTACGCTACACCGCCTACGGCTACCACGGCACCGAGATCCTGATCGACGGCGATTACCAGTGGCAGACCTATACCAACTACACCCAGGGCTACGCCAAGATGCGCCTGGAAAACGTCGCCCGCGCCGCCTGGGAGCAAGGCGTCAAGGCCACGGTATTCAACTGCCCGGAAATCCGCACCAACTCCTCGGACATCTTCGTCGGCGTGGAGCTGCCGCTGCTGGCGCTGCTGCGCGCGCTGAAGCGCGAGGACGGCGGCGCCTGGGCCGACGCTCAATGGCAGGCCTGCGCCGCCCTGCTGCAGGACGGCCACACGCTGGAAGAGGTGCTGGGGAAGATAGACGCGCTCAATAGCGGCGAGGTGATGCGCGGCTTCCGCAATTTCGAGGCCTGGCCAATGCCGAACAGCCCGGAACTGGCCGAAGTGATGATAGGCACCTCCGACGCCATCGTGGACCTGCATCAGGACAAGAAGGCCTTGATCACCGACCATCTGAGCAGCCTGGTGATCGACGCCACCGGTCCGCTGATGTTCCACGAAGCCGCCGCGCCCGCCGGCCCGGTGCTGTGGCTGAACCATGACATCATCGCGCGCCAGTTGAACCGGATGCATGCTTAAAACCGCCTCGGCCGATGGCTGACACAAAACGGCGCGCCCATTCGGGCGCGCTTTTTTTAAGGTGTCACCCAGCCAGCACCGGAAACAGCGTCAACACCACCTTGCCCAGATTGCGATTGGCCTCGACATAGGCATGCGCGTCGGCCACCTGGGCCAAGGGGTAGCTGGAATCCAGCGTCAGGCGCAGCCTGCCCTGCTCCAGCGCCGGCAAGATCCGGGTTTCCAAAGCCCGCGCCAAGCGCGCCTTCACCTCCAGCGGCTGCGGCCGCAGCGTGGAGCCGATCAAGGCGATGCGCTTCATCAGCAGCGCGCCCAGGTTCAACTCCGCCTTGGCGCCGCCGAGCAGGCCGATATTGACCAGCCGCCCATCCGGCTTCAAGGCCGACAGATTGTCGTTCAGATAGGCCCCGCCCACCGGGTCCAGCACCACGTCGGCGCCGCCCCAGTCCTTGACCATGGGACCGAAGGCCGGCGTTTGCCGGTAGTTGAACACCCGCGCCGCGCCCAGCTCGCGGCAGAACCCGGTCTTCTCCTCGCTGCCCGCGCTGGCGAAAGCCTGCGCGCCCAACAGGCCGGCCAGCTGGATCGCCGCCGCGCCGACGCCGCTGGCGCCGGCGTGCACCAGCACAGTCTCGCCGGCCTGCAAGCCGGCCTTTTCCACCAGATTGAACCAGGCCGTCATCCAGGCCTCGGGCAGGCTGGCCGCCTCCACCCAGGACAGCCAGTCCGGCTTGGCGATGGCCAAGGCCTCGTCCAGCAGCGCGTATTCGGCGTAAGCTCCGCCGCCGATCAGGCCGAACACCGCATCCCCGGGCTGGAAACGCGAATCCGCGTCAGCCTCCTCCACCACGCCCGCCACTTCCAGCCCCAGAATCGGGCTGGTGCCCGGCGGCGGCGGATACTGCCCGGCGCGTTGCGCCAGGTCCGCGCGGTTGACGCCCGCCGCCATCACCCGCAACAGCAATTGCCCGGCGGCGCGAACCGGCGGCGCGATCTCGTCCAAACGCAAGGTGTCGACTCCGCCCGGAGCCGACTGCACAACTGCCAACATACCCCCTCCTTTCGCTCTCAAGCGACTGATTAGCAATGTCAAATACCTTTGCCAAGGCGGACGCAGGCGCGTATCATCTCCGCCCTTGCCCTGTTCCAGCCTCGCCGGACCGGGCCAACCGAATCTGCATTGGGTTCCCTCACCCCAATCCAATAAAAAGGCCGACATCATGTTTAGCTTTACCCGCCAACAGCGGCTGTCCGCGCTGCTGTGGCTGTCCTTGTTCCACATCGCCATCATCGCGTCCAGCAACTACCTGGTGCAATTGCCCATCACCGTGTTCGGCTTCCACACCACCTGGGGCGCGTTCACCTTTCCCTTTATTTTCCTGGCCACCGATCTGACCGTGCGCGTATTCGGCGCGCCGCTGGCCCGCCGCATCATTTTCGCGGCGATGCTGCCGGCCCTGGCGATCTCCTACCTGATCTCCACCCTGTTCTACCAGGGCGCCTGGCAAGGCGCGTCGGCCCTGGCCAGCTTCAATGTATTCGTCGCCCGCATCGCCGTCGCCAGCTTCGCCGCCTACGCGCTGGGCCAGGTGCTGGACGTGCAGGTGTTCAACCGCCTGCGCCAGCTGAAAACCTGGTGGATCGCCCCCGCCTCGGCCATGTTGTTCGGCAATATCAGCGACACGCTGGCCTTCTTCTTCATCGCCTTCTACAAGAGCAGCGATCCCTTCATGGCCGCCAACTGGGTGGAGATCGCGCTGGTGGACTACAGCTTCAAGCTGCTGATCTGCCTGCTGTTCTTCCTGCCCATGTACGGCGTGATCCTGAACCGCATCCTCAAGCAGCTCAGTTTGCGCGGTGTGGAAGCTCAATTGCACGCGGCTTAAACGACTCCAAGCCCGGGCCGGACGCCCCCAGCAAATGGGGGCTGCCGCGGCTGATTCCAACACGCTAGCGCAAGCCAAACGCGGCCGGATTGATTACAATCGGCCATCATGAGTGAAAACTGCTTCCACTGCGGCCTGCCGGTGCCGCCCGACGTCCGGTTCCCGGTCAAATACCGCGAAGTCGATCAGCCCACCTGTTGCGCCGGCTGCCAGGCGGTAGCCGTCACCATCATCCAGTCCGGCCTGTCCGATTACTATCAGCACCGCACCGAGGGCGCGCGCCAAGCCGAGCCGGTGCCGCTCGAACTGCTGGAGCAGATCAAACTCTACGATTCCGACGAGCTGCAGCGCAGCTTCGTGCGCTTCGAGGCCGAAAACCTGCGCGAGGCCTCGCTGATGCTGGAAGGCATCACCTGCGCCGCCTGCGTCTGGCTCAACGAGCAGCACATCCGCCAGCTGCCCGGCATCGTCAGCGTCGACATCAATTACAGCAATCACCGCGCCCGCGTGCGCTGGGACAATAGCCGGGTCCAGCTGTCCGCCATCCTGGAGGCGGTCAGCGCCATCGGCTACCGCGCCCACCCCTACGACGCCGAACGCCAGGAAGCGCTGAACCAGAAAGAGCGCAAGCAGGCGATCAACCGCCTGTGGGCGGCCGGCCTGTCCATGATGCAGGTGATGATGTACGCGGTGCCCATCTATCTGGCGCCGGACGGCGAGATTTCGCCGGACTTCCTGTGGCTGCTGCACTGGTCCAGCTTCATCCTGACGCTGCCGGTGGTGCTCTACTCCGCCGTGCCCTTCTACCGCGCCACCTGGCGCGACCTCAAGACCCGGCGCGTGGGCATGGACACCCCGGTGACCATAGGCATTCTCACCGCCTTCCTGTCCAGCTTCTGGGCCTTGATCAACAAGGTGGAGCACGGCGTCTATTTCGACTCGGTGTCCATGTTCGTGTTCCTGCTGCTGGGCGGCCGTTATCTGGAAGGCATCGCCCGGCGCAAGGCCGGCGAAGCCACCGAAAGCCTGGTCAAGCTGATCCCCGCCTTCGCCCACCGCCTCAGTGGCTGGCCCGCCAGCCGTCAAAGCGAGGAAACCACGGTGACGCAGCTGCGTCCCGGCGACGTGATTCTGATCAAGCCCGGCGAGACCATTCCCGCCGACGGCGTGGTGCTGGATGGCCACAGCGCCAGCAACGAGGCGCTGCTGACCGGCGAAAGCCGGCCGGTGAGCAAAGACGTCGGTGCCGCGGTGATCGCCGGCAGCGTCAACGCCGCCAGCCCGCTGGTGGTGCGGGTGGATCAGACCGGTCAGGACACCCGGCTGGCCGGCATCGTGCGGCTGCTGGACCAGGCGCTGGCGGAGAAGCCGCGGCTGGCGGTGATCGCCGACCGCTTCGCCAGCTGGTTCGTCGCGCTGCTGCTGCTGGCCGCCGCCGGCACTTACATCGGCTGGCACTATATCGAGCCGGACCGCGCGCTGTGGATCATGGTGGCGGTGCTGGTGATTTCCTGTCCCTGCGCGCTGTCGCTGGCCACCCCGGCGGCGCTGACCGCCGCCTCCGGCCACCTGGCGGCGCTGGGCGTGCTGACCACCCGCGGCCATGCACTGGAAACCCTGCCCAAGATCAGCGACGTGGTGTTCGACAAAACCGGCACCCTGACCCATGGCGATATGCGGCTGCTGGACAGCTGGACCGCGCCCGGCCGCGACGCGGCGGCGGCGCTGGCCACGGCGGCGGCGCTGGAACAGGGCTCGGAACACCCGGTGGCGCGCGCCTTGCTGGCCGCCGCCGGAGACGGCCCGCAGCAGGCCGCGGAAGCGCTGCGCAACCACCCCGGCCAGGGCGTGACCGGCCAGCTGGATGGCCGCGCCTGGCGCATCGGTTCGCCGGAATTCATCGCCGCCCAATTGGGCGACTGCCCGCTGCCCGCCGCCGACTGGCACGGCGACAAGACCCTGATCGCGCTGGCGGACGAAACCGAACTGGTGGCGCTGTTCGCCATCGGCGACGCGGTGCGCGCCGACGCGGCGCCGCTGTTGCGCCAGCTGAAACAGCGCGGCCTGCGCGTGCACCTGCTCAGCGGCGACGGCGCCGGCGCGGTGGCCAGCCTGGCGCGCCAGCTGGACATCGACGCCCACATCGCCCGCGCCGCGCCTGAGGACAAGCTGGCCTATGTCGGCCGGCTGCAAGCCGCCGGCAAGCGCGTGCTGATGGTGGGAGACGGCATCAACGACGCGCCGGTGCTGGCCAAGGCCGACGTGTCCATCGCCATGGGCGGCGGCACCGACGTGGCGCGCGCCAGCGGCGACATGGTGCTGATAGGCGACCGGCTGGGGCTGATCGCCAGCGCTTTCGAGCTGTCGCGCAAGACCTTGTCTGTGATTCGTCAAAACCTGTGGTGGGCCGCCGCTTACAATATCGTGGCGCTGCCCTTGGCCATCGCCGGCCATGTCACGCCGTGGATTGCCAGCCTGGGCATGGCGTCCAGCTCCCTCATCGTAGTCGGCAACGCCCTCCGACTGGTCAAACGGAGACCCTGATGGAAAGCCTGTATCTGCTCATCCCGCTCAGCCTGGTGCTGGCCTTCGTCATCGGCGGCATTTTCTGGTGGGCCACCCGCAACGGCCAGTTCGACGACATGGAGGGCCCGGCCCACCGCATCCTGATGGACGACGACAAGCCCAAGGACGCCAAGGACGAGACGCCGCGGCGCGACTGAAGCCCCGCGCTCGCCCAACCCCCTCCCGGCGCGTCCCCGCGCCGGGATTTTTTTGCTCCGACGCGGCGCGCCCGCATGTCCCGCCGCCGGCCCAATCTTCACCCAAATCGAATAAAATCAAGGACAAAGCGTCGCAATCGCTTTCGTTATCCGATTTTTGCTGTAAAATCGCGCCCCTTGAGCAATATTAGCTAATCATCATCTAATAATCGTTGGATCCGCCTTGTCCGGCGCCGCGCGCCGGCTTGTCAACTTCCGCACCATCATCTCAGGGTTGTTCGTGAATACCTTACAAGCTCTCGTCGGCATGTTGTTCCTGCTGGGCACCGCCTATGCGCTGTCCACCAATCGCAAAGCCATCAATTGGCGCATCGTGCTGATCGGTCTGATCATGCAAAGCTCGCTGTTCCTGGTCATCAACTACGTGCCCGCCGCGCGCGCGGTGTTCGAAGCCTTCGGCTCCGGCTTCGCCAAAGTGCTGACCTTCTCCGGCGAAGGCGCCAGCTTCGTGTTCGGCGACCTGGCCAAACCCAGCGGCAGCATGGGCTTTTTGTTCGCCTTCATGGTGTTGCCGGTCATCATCTTCTTCTCCGCCTTCAGCGCCCTGCTCTACCATCTGGGCATCCTGCAACGCGTGGTGGCCGGCATGGCCTGGGTGATGAAGCGCAGCATGAAGCTGTCCGGCCCGGAAAGCCTGACCGTGGCCGGCAACATCTTCCTCGGCCAGACCGAGGCCCCGCTGCTGATCCGCCCCTATATCCAGCACATGAGCCGCTCCGAGCTGGCTTGCGTGATGATCGCCGGCATGTCCACGCTGGCCGGCGGCGTGCTGGCCGCCTACGTCGCCTTCCTCGGCGGCAGCAATCCGGCGGAGCAAGCCAAGTTCGCCACCTATCTGCTGATGGCCTCCTTCATGAACGCGCCGGCCGCCGCGGTGTTCGCCAAGATCATCTACCCGGAAACCGACCGCGACCACGCCTCCAGCGACAAGCTGGACTACAGCCAGGACGACGATCAGGGCAGCTTCATCAACGCCATCGTCAACGGCGCGATGTCCGGCATGAAGATGGCCGCCGCGGTGGCCACCATCATCCTGGCCATCGTGTCCATGATCGCGCTGGCCAACTTCGTGGTGAAGGACGGCATCGGCGCCGCGCTGGGCGTCAACGAGATGATCAAGGCCTCCACCAACGGCGTGTTCGACGGCCTGACGCTGCAATACCTGTTTGGCCAGGCCTTCCGCGTGTTCGCCTTCATGATGGGCGTGAGCTGGCACGAAACCCTGGAAGTGGGCAGCCTGCTGGGCCAGAAGATCGTGGTCAACGAGTTCATCTCCTACCTGGACCTGGCCAAGATGAAGGCCGCCGGCACCCTGTCGCCGCAAGCCATCCTGATTTCCACCTTCGCGCTGTCCAGCTTCTCCAACTTCAGCTCGGTGGGCATCTGCGTCGCCGGCATCGGCGCGCTGGCGCCGTCGCGGCAGAAGGAACTGGCCCAGATCGGCATGCGCGCGCTGGCCGCCGCGGTGATGGCGGGTTTCATGACGGCGACCACCGCCGGCCTGTGGATGTCCATTTTCTAAGAACCTGTTTACGATCTGCTGCGCGTCGGCGATACGGCGTTGAAAACTGCTTCGAAATGCTCATGTACCACGCGTACATTCCGCTTTCTCAGCCGTTTTCGCCTTGTCTCGCCTTAGCTCGCGAGATCGTAAACCAGTTCTAAAAGCAATCACCGCGTTTTGATCTAGTTGTAGCGTGGACAAGCCCAAAGGACTTGCCCACGCTACGAACTCAGGCCTTTGTGCGCGGCGTCTTAATCTTTATGCCACCCCGCGCTCCGGCGCGGGTTTTTTCATTAACCCGCGGCGGCGTGCTAAGCTGCCGCCATTTTCACGCGCGGCACCGCCAATGGAACGCAAACACTGGGATATCTTCTGCGCCGTGGTCGACAACTACGGCGACATCGGCGTCGCCTGGCGGCTGGCGCGTCGGCTGGCCCACGACTTCGGCCTGGAAGTGCGGCTATGGGTGGACGACCTGGCCAGCTTCGCCCGCATTGCGCCCGATCTGGACCCGGCCCTGCCGGCCCAGCGTCTGGCCGACATCGACGTCCGCCACTGGCCGGCGGACGGCCCGCCCGCGGACACCGTGCCCGCCGAGGTGGTGATCGAGGCCTTCGGCTGCCGGCTGCCGGAGCACTTTGAACAGGCGATGGCCGCCAAGGCGGTCAAGCCGGTGTGGATCAATCTGGAATACCTGTCGGCGGAAGACTGGACCCGCGGCTGCCACCGCCAGCCCTCGCCGCATCCGCGGCTGCCGCTGACCAAGCATTTCTTCTTCCCCGGCTTCGAGGCCGACACCGGCGGCCTGATCTGCGAACAGGGCCTGCTCGACGTCCGCCGCCAATGGCAGGACGACGCGCTGGCGCGCCGCGCCTACTGGCAGTTGCTGGAACTGCCCGAGCCGGCCGCGGACGAGTGGCGGGTCAGCCTGTTCGCCTATGAAAACCCGGCGGTCACCAGCCTGCTGGCCGCCTGGGCGCTGGGCGAGCGTCCGGTCACCTGCCTGCTGCCGGAAGGCAAGGCGCTGCCGGACGCCGCCCGCGTCTTCGGCTACCCCTTGCGCGCCGGCATGCTGGCGCGCCAGGGCCAGCTGACGGTCAAGGTGCTGCCGATGACCGACCAGGACAGCTACGACCTGCTGCTGTGGTCCTGCGACCTCAATCTGGTGCGCGGCGAAGACAGCTTCGTGCGCGCGCAATGGGCCGGCCGGCCGTTTCTGTGGCACATCTACCCGCAGGACGACGCCGCCCATCTGGCCAAGCTTGATGCCTTTTTGTCACAGTACGGCGCGGCGCTGCCCGCCGGCGCGGCGCAGGCGCTGAGCGCCGCCAGCCATGCCTGGAACCACGGCGCCGACATGGCCGCCGCGTGGACGGAACTGGCCGCCTGGCTGCCCGCCTGGCGCAAGCATGCCGCCGCCTGGCCGGAAAAATTGCTGGCGGACGGCGATCTGGGCGACAGACTGCTGCACTTTGTCCGGGAAATCGGCTAGAATACGCCGTTTTTCGGAAACCTTTTTTTCCGACTTCAATCAAGAGTTTGGGACTTTTAGTAATGAAAACCGCACAAGAACTCCGCGCCGGCAACGTATTCATGGTAGGCAGCGACCCGATGGTCGTGCAGAAGGCTGAATTCAGCAAATCCGGCCGCAACGCCTCCGTTGTGAAAATGAAGATGAAGAACCTGTTGACCGGCGCCGGCAGCGAAGCCGTATACCGCGCCGACGACAAGTTCGACGTCATCGTGCTGGACCGCAAGGACTGCACCTACTCCTACTTCGCCGATCCGATGTACGTGTTCATGGACACCGAATTCAATCAGTACGAAGTGGAAGCCGACAACCTGGGCGACACGCTGAACTTCATCGTCGACGGCATGGAAGAAGTGTGCCAAGTGACCTTCTACGACGGCAAAGCCATCTCGGTTGAACTGCCGACCACCGTGGTTCGCGAAGTGGAATACACCGAACCGGCCGTGCGCGGCGACACCTCCGGCAAAGTGCTGAAGCCGGCTCGCCTGGTGGGCACCACCTTCGAAGTTCAGGTTCCGGCCTTCGTCAACACCGGCGAAAAGATCGAAATCGACACCCGCACCAACGAATTCAAGAAGCGCGCCTAAGCGCCCTCTTGCTTCGCAGTGCCCAAAGCCGCCCGGCGCCATGCGCCGGGCGGCTTTTGTTTTGAGCGCAACGTGTCAGCGACAGGCCATCAGCGCTTGATCCTGGATAAGGGGTCGTCCGGCCGGTAAGTCGGCGTCATCGGCCGCGGCGATCCCACCATCACACAGAGCAAGGCGTCGTCGTCGCCCACATTCTCTTCGCCGCGGTAGATTCCCGGCGGAATCGAGATCAGATCCCGCGGGCCGACGACCGCCTCCCAACGCTCCCCTTCCAAAGATTCGCAAAACAGCTTCACCGTGCCTTGCAACACAAAGAAAATCTCCTCCGCGTCGGTGTGCAGATGCAGGGGGCCGATATGGCCGGGCGGAATCTTCATCGTGGAAAAAGTGAAGTGCACCGCCGGCACGGTATTGCCGTCGGCGGCCACCCCAGTGGCGCCGGTGCCGACATAGCGCATCTGCGCGCGGCCGTACTCCGGCTTGAAATCCGCCTGAAACTTCAAGGCGTCCCAGTCGTAACGGCGGGTGGAGCGCAACACGCAACGCGACGCCATCCACTCGGCAAAGCTCTTGCCGGCCGGCCTGGCCAAGGAAGGCAGAGCCTCCCGCACCAATTCATTCAAACGATCATTGTTCATGGTGGTCTTTCAACGGCGGGCAGCCTGCTCGCAGGCTGGAATGTCGAAACCGGAACGCAGGGCGCGGCGCTGGGCGCCCCATTTGTTCCGTCTATGAAACATGATTTCATTAATGAAATCTTCTATAGCCTAGGCAAGCCGAACCCAGGCCAAACATTAGGGAAAACCCTAATATTTTGCTCGGTTTTCACCTCATAAAGTCGATCATGTTCCACAAATAAATCCTTGTTTTATAGGTGGAACAAAAATAAAAACCGGCGCATTCAATGACGACCAGGTTTATGAGGAGAAACAGCAATGCCCCCTATCCGCCTGCCCCGTACTCGACCGTCCCGCGTCCGACGCCCCCGGACGCTGGCCGCGCTCTGCCTGGCCCTGTCCGCGCCCGCCTACGCCGCGGACTGGTCCGACACCTTCATCGGCTACCGCTTCGGCAACGCCTATCAGGAGCCCGGCAACAACCGGGACATCCGCAAACAAATCCTCACCCTCAACCACAGTTCCGCCTATCGCTTAGGCAGCAATTTCTTCGTGCTGGATTACCTGCGCTCCAACGGCGCCGACCCGTCCAGCTCCGGCGCGGACAACGGCGCCACCGAGTTCTATCTCGCCTACCGCCATCAGCTGCAATGGAAAAAGCTCAGCGGCAGCACCGCCGACTTCGGCCCGATCCGCGACTTCTCGCTGCAAGCCGGCTTCGACGTGGAAACCAAGAACTCCGCCTTTTCCCCGGCCAAACGCATGCTGGTCATCGGCCCCACCGCGCAGTTCGACGTGCCCGGCTACCTCAATCTGGCCCTGCTCTACGCGCGGGAATGGGGCGAATGCGGCCTGAACCCCTGCCGCCAGGCGGGCAACAGCAATAGCGTCGCCTTCGATCCCTTTCCGCGCCTGGAACTGGCCTGGGGCCTGCCTTTCCAGTGGGCCGGGCTGCCGCTGAAATTCCAGGGCTACGCCTTTTACAACGCAAAAAAAGGCAAGGATTACCAGAACCGGGACACCGCCGCCGAATACCTGATCCGCCCCTCGCTGATGGCCGATATCGGCCTGCTGGCCTTCAAGGCCAAGAACGCGCTCTGGCTGGGCCTGGGTTACGAGCTGCGCCGCAACACCTACGGCAACAGCGGCGGTCCCGGCATCGACACCAATACGCCCAGCCTGAATCTGGAATGGCATTTCTAATCCGCAAACGGCCTCGCGCCCACGCTAACCCTTTCAAGGAGATTTCATGCCGGACAACCTCAAGGACAGACGCATTCTGATCACCGGCGGCGCGCGCGGCCTGGGGCTCGCCTTCGCCGAGAGCGCGGCGCGCGAAGGCGCCGCGGTGGCGATAGCGGACCTGCGCCATGAACAGGCGCAGGCCCAGGCCGAACGACTGCGCGCCGCCGGGCATCAAGCCTGGGCGCTGCCGCTGGATCTGGCCGACCCGGACGCCATCCGCCGCTGCGCCGAGGACGCCGTCCAGCGCCTGGGCGGCTTGGACGGCCTGGTCAACAACGGCGCGGTCACCGATTCCGGCGGCGTCTCCGCCGCCGAGCTGGATATTGAGTGCTGGGACCGGGTGATGGCGGTGAACGTGCGCGGCGTCTGGCTGATGACCATGGCCTGTTCCCAAGCGCTGGGCGCGTCCGGGCGCGGCGCGGTGGTCAACCTCGCTTCCGACACCGCCTTGTGGGGCGCGCCGCGGCTGCTGGCCTACGCCGCCAGCAAGGGCGCGGTCATCGCCATGAGCCGCAGCCTGGCCCGCGAACTGGGGCCGGCCGGCATCACTGTCAACGCGGTCGCGCCCGGGCTGACCCTGGGCGAGGCCACCGAGCAGGTGGCGGCCAAGCGCCACCGCCACTATGTGGCGCAACGCGCGCTGGAACGGCCGCAAACCCCGGACGACGTCTGCGGCGCCGTGCTGTTCTGTCTATCCGACCTGTCCCGCTTCGTCACCGGCCAATTGCTGGCGGTCAACGGCGGTTTCGTCATGCACTGAAGGAAAACCGCCATGAGCGCACTGGACCTGCCCGCTAACGCCGATGAAACCCTGCTCCTCAAACTGCGCCGACGCTTGCGCCAATGTTTTCCGGAACGCCGGCTCCAGGTGAACGACCGCGTCGTCGCCTACCGCGAATGCGGCGCCGGCGACGCCACCATCGTGCTGCTGCACGGCATAGGCTCCACTTCGGCCAGCTGGATGGAGGTGGCCGCCGCGCTCGCCCCCCGCGCCCGCGTGCTGGCCTGGGACGCCCCCGGCTACGGCGACACCAGCCCCTTGCCGCAGGCCCGCCCCAAGGCCGACGACTACGCGCAGGCGCTGGAAGGCTTTCTCAAAGCCGCCGGCGTCACCCGCTGCGCCCTGGTCGGCCATTCCCTGGGCGGACTGATGGCCGCCGCCCATGCGCGCCGGCATCCGCAGCGGCTGGAACGGCTGCTGCTGGTCTCGCCGGCCCAAGGCTACGGCGCGGCCGATCGGCGCGCCGACGGCGCGCGCATCCGCGGCGAACGGCTGCGCGCGCTGCACGCCCAGGGCCTGGCCCAAGTGGCGGACCAGGCGCCGGCCAGGCTGCTCTCCGCCTCCGCCGACGCCGCCGCGCGCGCCTGGGTGCGCTGGAATATGGCCCAACTCAAGGAGGACGGCTACGGCCAAGCCGTCGAACTGCTGACTGGCGACGACATCGCCCGCTACGCGCCGTCGCCGCTGCCGGTGACGGTGTTCTGCGGCGAGCGCGATCTGGCCACGCCGCCGGCGGATTGCCAGGCCGTGGCCGCCGCCTTCAACGCGCCCTTCCATCTGATTCCCGGCTGCGGCCACGCCTGTCACGTGGAGGCGCCGGCGGCGCTCGCCGACTTGCTCAGCGCCGCTCTCGCCCCGTCCCACCCCCACACCAAGGAAGCCCATCATGGATGAGCAGAACCTCAACGACGCGGCCGCCCGCTATACCGTGCCGGCCCTGGAGCGCGGCCTGCGCCTGCTGGGCGAATTCAGCCGCGGCGAGCCCACGCTGAGCGCGCCGGAGCTGGCGCGCCGGCTGGCGCTGCCGCGCTCCACCGTGTTCCGCATGCTGGCCACGCTGGAACAGCTGGGCTTCATCGAACGCGCGGAAGGCGGCCGCGACTATCGGCTGGGCATCGCCGTGCTGCGCCTGGGTTTCGAATACCTGTCCTCGCTGGAACTGACCGAACTGGGCCTGCCGGTGCTGGGCCGGCTACGCGACCGGATCGGCCACGCCTGCAGCCTGGTGGTGCGCGACGGACGCTCCATCGTCTACGTCGCCAAGGTCAACCCGCCGTCCTGGATCGCCTCCAACATCAATATCGGCGCCCGGCTGCCCGCTCACGCCACCGTGTTCGGCCGCATCCTGCTGTCGGAACTGCCGCTGGAGAAACTGCGCGAGCTGTATCCGGAAGAGCATCTGGACATCCATTCCAGCCAGACCCCGCGCAACACGCTGGAGCTGTTCCACCTGCTGCAGCAAGACCGGGAGCGCACCTGCCTGGTGGGCGAAGGCTTCTTCGAAACCAATATCTCCACCGTGGCGGCCCCGGTGCGCAACCACGGCGGCGCCATCATCGCCGCCATCGGCGCCACCCTCCCCATGCCCAGGCTGGAGCCCGGCCAAGCCGATGCGCTGGCCGGCCACATCCGCGCCGCCGCCGCCGAACTGTCCCGCGCGCTGGGCCACGCCGGCGGCGGCATGGGCAAAGTCATCCACCTGTGAACGGAGCCTCCGATGAGCTTTTGCGATCTTGATCAGTCCGTCGCCGTCGTCACCGGCGGCTCCTCCGGCATCGGCCTCGCCTGCGTCGAACAATTTCTCGCCGCCGGCGCCGCGGTAGCTTTTTGCGGCCGCGATCCCGCCCGGCTGGCTCAGGCCGAAGCCCTGCTGCGGCAACGCTTCCCCGCCGCCCGGCTGCTGGCCCGCGCCTGCGACGTGCTCGACCGCGAAGCGGTCAACGCCTTCGCCGCGGAAACGGAGGCCGAGCTGGGCCCGGCGTCCATCCTGGTCAACAACGCCGGCCAGGGCCGCGTGTCCACCTTCGCCGACACCAGCGATGAAGACTGGCTGGACGAGCTGCGGCTGAAATTCCTGTCGGTGATCCATCCCACCCGCGGCTTCCTGCCGCAGCTGGAGCGCCGCGCGCCGGCCGCCATCGTCTGCGTCAACTCGCTGCTGGCCCTGCAGCCGGAACCGCATATGGTCGCCACCTCCGCCGCCCGCGCCGGCGTGCTCAATCTGGTTCGCTCGCTGGCCACCGAGTTCGCCCCGCGCGGCGTGCGCGTCAACGGCATCCTGATCGGCCTGGTCGACTCCGGACAATGGCGGCGGCGCTTCGCCGAGCGCGAGGACCCGGCGCAGGACTGGGACCAATGGAGCGCCGCGCTCGCCGCGCGCAAACAGATTCCGCTCGGCCGGCTGGGCCTGCCGCAAGAGGCCGCCCAAGCCGTGTTCTTCCTCGCATCCCCGCTCTCTTCCTACACCACGGGAAGCCATCTCGACATCTCTGGAGGCCTGTCGCGTCATGCCCGATAAACACACTGTCACCGTCGGCGAAGCGCTGGCGATCTTCCTCGAAAACTGCGGCGTCAAAGCCGCCTTCGGGGTGATCTCCATCCACAATATGCCCATACTCGACGCGCTGAACCAACGCGGCCGCATCCGTTTCGTGCCGGCGCGCGGAGAGGCCGGCGCCGCCAATATGGCCGACGCCTGCGCCCGCACCACCGGGCGGCTGGGCGTCTGTCTGACCAGCACCGGCACCGCCGCCGGCAACGCCGCCGGCGGCATGGTGGAGGCGCTGACCGCCGGCACGCCGCTGCTGCACATCACCGGCCAGATCGAAACGCCCTATCTAGACCAGGAGCTGGCCTACATCCATGAAGCGCCCGAGCAGCTCGGCATGCTGCGCGCCGTATCCAAGGCCGCCTTCCGCGTGCGCAACGCGCAAACCGCGGTCGGCGTGTTCAAACAGGCGGCGCGCGCCGCGCTGAGCGCGCCCTGCGGACCGGTCAGCATAGAAATCCCCATCGACATCCAGGCCGAGCGCATCCCGCTGCCGGCCGATCTTACGCCGCTGCCGCCCTTGATCGCAGTCCCGTCCGAGGCCGCGCTCGACGCGCTGGCGGACCGGCTGGCCGCGGCGCGCCGGCCGCTGCTGTGGCT
>NZ_JAMZGH010000047.1:0-50707 GCF_024158805.1 Chromobacterium sp. S0633
TGAGGGGAGAATCTGTCCATTTTTATCCCGTTTGGACGGTGCAAAGGGATTGGGATCTTTTTCCCACTCGACGGTGGACATCAGTCCGGGCCGCCATTGGCGCGGCAGCGCGGCGCAGCAGGATTGTTTGCCGCCGCCGCTAAACGGGCTGACATTGGGGCCGCCGGAGCGGTTGACGCTAAAGCGGTTGATATTGGCGGAGGTGTGGTTATAGCCCTCGACCGGTGCGGGTAGCATCTCATTGGCCGGCTTGCTGCCCATGGCCTGGGCCGGCAATAGCGCGGCGAGGGCCAGCCCGGCCAGGCCGTGTTGGATGGACCGCCAGACGGCGGCGAGCTCAGACATGGTCAACTCCTTGCTTGCGGTGGCGTGGCGCGCGGGTAGTGATCTGCCATCACGGTACCGCGGGCTGTTGCGTCGCCAACTGACTGGCGATCCAGTTTCCGCGCTCCGGCTCTTCCCACAGCGATTGGGCGTCCGCCTGACAACTTAGCGCCGCCAGGTGGTCCAATAACGCTTCCCGGCCGCACAGTTCCGGCTCGTCTTCCTGGCGCTGTTGCAACAGCGCATGGGCTTCGGCATAGGCCTCCAGCTGCTGGCGCTGCTCGACGTTCAGCCGCAGCGCTGGCTCCGCTGGCGGCGGCATGGCGGCCGGGGGGCTGAGCTTGGCCAGCTCACCGTCGCGGTCGCGCCACAGCCAGCGGTCGATGCCGTGGTTCAGCGCAGCGGCTTGCACCGGTGTCAGGATGTGTTGCACCACGCGTAGCAGCCGCGGGTCGTAGTAGCGCAGCAGCGTTCTGGCGCCGTCGTCCAGCTCCGCCAGTAGGCAGCGGCGCAGTTGTTGGACAAGAGTGGGCAGCGGGCTGGGGCTGAGCAGCACGATCCACTGTGGCTGCGACCACAGCAGGCTGAGCGCGCCGTCCAGCCAGTCGCAATGGCTGGGCTGCGACAGCATCACCCGCACCAGCAGCGGCGAGTCCTGCCGCAGATCGCTCAAGGGGGTGTCGTCGAACAGGCGCAGGCATTCCAGCCGCGGCTGGATCATGGCGAGGCGATGGAGCCAGTTGTCGCCGTCGGCGGCCGGGTCCAGCAGCAGGTCCAGGTGGCCGTAGCGCCGCTGCGCCGCGGCTGCGCTGATCTGGTCGAGATAGCGGTGGTGAGGTTCGGTCATGTCGCTTCCTTTCCTAGGCGGCGGTTTCCAGCGGGACCAGCGGATTGGCGTTCGCCAAGGCCAGGCGCAGGCATTCCTTGCACACCGAGGCCGGCAGTTCCGGCAAGGGCAGGGTCTGGCCGCCGGGCGGGGCCATGTCGTAGACGCCGCGCAGTTTGAGGTCGCCGGGGCTGTGGATGTCGATCTTGCCGTCTTGCAGGCGGATGAAGGCGCCGCCGCTGGCTAGGGTGATGCCGTTCTTGGCGTTGAGCAGTAGTTGGCCGTTGACGGTTTGCAGCGTCATATTTTTTTCGCTGCTCAGGTCCAGCGCGTCGCCGTGGGCTTCCAGCTGCAGCTTGCCCTGGCCGGCCACCAGCCGCATGCCCTGGCTTTGCGCCAGCAGGGCGATGGCCTTGACCGCCACCGCGTGCAGCGATTCGCCGCTGCCCAGATTGATGTCGTCGCCGGCCTGAAGGTGGATGGCCTGGCCGGCGCTGGCGAGGAGGGAGGCGGGGGTGGCGTGGGCGATGCCGGCCGGCGCGTGCGCCAACAGCGCCGATCCGGCTAGTTGCTTGCTGTTGTCTAGCAGGGTTTGCAGGGTGTCCAGCATGGGTTTGGGATTGCGGTGCTCGCCGGCCAGGCGCAGCAGTTCCCGCGCCTGGTTCATGGCGGCGTCCAGCTGATCCAGCGCCGCCTGCATGTCCAGTTGCTTGCCGCGCGCCTTGGGTTGGGCGTCGGTGCTGAGGAACAGGCCCTTGGCGGCGCGCAGCGCGCCCCAGCCGTCGGTTCTGAGTTCAAAGCCTTCGCCGCGCGGCGCGCGCTGGCCGTCCACGGCGTGGCCCAGATTGAGCTGGCTCTTGTCGAACTCGGTGGCCAGCTTGATGTGCTCCTGGCCCTTGCGGTCTTCCAGCCGCAGCTTGTTGTTGGCCCAGGTGCGGATCAGGTTGCGGCTGTCCCAGTGCGCGCCGGGGTTGCTGTCGGTGAGCTCGGAATTGTGCAGGCAGCCGCTGATATAGGGCCGGTCCACATCGCCCAGCACAAAGCTGACCAGTACCTCGGTGCCTGGGTGCAGCGGGAAGTGCAGGCCGTATTCCGGGCCGGCGTAAGGCCGGGCCAGCCGCAGCGGGCGGCTGTCGCCGCCGGGCGACCATTCGTCCAGATCGAAAGGCAGGCGCACGCAATAGTGGCCTTGCAGGTCGATGGCGCCGTAATGGGTTTTTTCCGGGGCGACGACGCGGGACGGCAGCGCGCCGGGGAGGCGCGGCGCCGGGGTCAGCCGTTCCTGGCGATAGGGCCGGTCGGCGGGCGTGGCGGTGAAGGCGTTGCGGTAGGCGTCGCGGCGGCCGCCCTGGTGGCGGACGGAGACCAGCAGCCAGCCGTCCGGGGCCGGAGCCAGCACCGGGCCGTCGTGCTTGAAGATCTGGCCGGGGGCGAAGGCTTGCAGGCAGTTGCCGTCGCCGGCGGCGATCCACTGGCGGCAATGCTCGCGCTGCTGGGCGATCAGCACCGCGCGCTGTCCCTGCTCCGGGTTTTTGTAATGCTCGCCCCACTGGTAATCGACGCCGCGGGCGCCTGGGGTCTTGGCCGGCGGGCCGCCCTCGGCCAACAGCGGCTGGTTGGCGTCGCGGTAGTTGTAGTCCTTGCGCTGGAGGCGGGCGCGGATGGGCTGGGCGGCCAGTTCGAAACGGCTCAGGGTTTCTTCGTTGTCGGCCATGCCGGCCTGGGGGCGGAGCTTGAGCTTGACGCCGCCCTGGGGCGGCTGGGCGGGATCGCGGCCGGTGCGGACGTAGGCGTCGATGTCGTCGCCGAAGACAATGGTTTCCCAGGCGGCGTTGTCGGGCTCGGTGAGCAGGTAGTAATAGAGGCCGGCTTTCTCGGCCAGCCGATGGATGAAGTCCAGATCGGACTCCTGATACTGGGTGACGAACTCCAGCTTGGGATAGGGATTGGGGTCTTGGCCGAACAAGGGGCGCAGCCGCCAGGCGACTTCATGGCCGCGATAGCCGTGGCGTCGCAGCACGGTTTCGATGATGTCCGGCACGGTTTGCTGCTGGAAGATGCGGGAGAAGCGGCCTTCGGCCAGGCGGGCGAGCTGGGATTCGACGCGGACCTGATACAGCGCCTCGTCGCGGCTGGCGCTGAGGCGCTGGGCATGGCTGACCACGCCGCGCCAACGGCGCAGCAATTGGGGCGGGGTGTCGGGAAAGAGGGCTGCGTCCGGGTGGGGTCCGTGGATGGAGAACAGCGCGTAGCGGTCCAGCAGGGAGACGAGGTCGATGTCTTGCTGGGCGGAGGTGAAGCGGATGTCGGCGGCGAAGGGCCGGCCCAGGGTTTCGTCCAGAGTGAAGGATTCGACCGACAGCAGCTCGGCCGGCAGTTCGGCGATCTTCAGGTGATAAAACTGTTGCGGCGGCATGGCGGAGTCTCCAGGTGGACTTGCCCCTCGGGCCGTGGAGGCGGCCCGAGGGAGCGCTTAGTTCTTGGCCTTGGGCATTTGCGAGACCAGGGACAGGTTGATGTCCAGGCCTTCCACCTGGAAGTGCGGCACGATGAACAGCTTGACCTTGAAGAAGCCCGGATTGTCTTCGATGTCTTCGACGACGACCTGGGCGTCGCGCAGCGGGTGCGAGGCTTGCAGCTCGTCGCTGGGGTCGGTCATCTCCGTGACCAGGAGCTTGATCCAGGTGTTGAGTTCCAGTTCCAGCAGACGGCGGTCCTTGGTGGCGCCGATGTTTTCGCGCTGGATCAGCTTCAGGTAGTGCGCCAGCCGCGACAGCAGGAAGATGTAGGGCAGCCGCGCGTTGATGCGGCTGTTGGCGCTGGCTTGCTTGGTATCGTACAGCGCCGGTTTTTGCGTGGAGTTGGCGGAGAAGAAGCAGGCGTAATCGCGGTTTTTGTAGAAGGACAGCGGGATGAAGCCCAGGTTGGCGAATTCGAATTCGCGGGTTTCCGGTATCAGCACTTCGGTGGGGATCTTCACCTGATTGCCTATGCCCAGGTCGTACAGGTGGATGGGCAAGTCTTCCACCAGGCCGCCGGCCTGCGGGCCGCGCACTTGCACGCACCAGCCGTTGCCGATGAAGCTGCGCACCATATTGGCGGCAAAGGCGAAGCCGGCGTTGGTCCATAGGTAGCGCTGATGGTCCGGGCCTTTGACGTTTTCGGCGTAGTTGAAGCTGCGCACCGGCACGGTGTCGGGGCCGTAAGGCAGGCGGGCCAGGAAGCGCGGCAAGGCGAGACCGATGTAGCGGGCGTCGTCGCTATCGCGGAAGCTGCGCCATTTGATGTATTCCGAGCGGTCGAAGTAGTTGGCCACGTCCTGGATGGCGGCGACTTCGTCCATGCTCTCCTTGCCGAAGAAGGCCGGTCCCACGGCGCCGATGAAGGGCATGTGGGCGGCGGCGGACACTTTGGCGATGTCGCGCAGCAGGGCGATGTCCTGCGGGCCGCGGTCGAATTCGTAGTTGGAGATGATGGCGCCTATCGGTTCGCCGCCGGGGGTGTCGTATTCCTGGATGTAGGTGTGTTGGTACAGGCCGCTCTGAATCACTTCCGGCGCGTCGTCAAAGTCGTTGCGCAGGTCTTCCTTGCTGACGTCCAGCACTTCGATCTTGACGTTTTTGCGGAAGTCGGTGCGGTCCACCAGGAAACGCAGTCCGCGCCAGGCGGATTCGATTTGCTGGAAGGACGGGTTGTGCATCACCGCGTCCAGCTGACGGCTGATTTGCGCGTCGATGCGGGCGATGTGGAAGTCCAGCAGGCTTTTGTCCAGGCGGTCCACTTTTTGCGAGGATTCCTGAATCATTTTCAGGAATACGTTCACCGCCACGGCGATGCGCTCGTCCAGCGGCGCGTCCGACATCGCTTCCGCGGTTTGGTAAGCCTCGATGGGCTGGGCGCGGGCCACCGGGGACAGGTTGATCTTGGCGCATAGCGATTCATACACGCTGGCCGGGGACTCCAGCACGATGGTGTCCTCGGGCTGCTGTTGTTTCTGGGTCGACATGAGCGGGCTCCTGATTTAGTGGGCGGCTTGGCTGAGCGGGATGATGCGTTCCAGTTCGCTGCGCAGGTTGGCGGAGAGGGAGTCGTCGCGCAGGATTTTTTCCAGCTCGCGGCGGAAGGAGGCGTTGTCCAGCAGATTGGCTTTGAGGTCGCGCAGCAGATTGCGCATCGCCAGCAGCGCGCGCAGTTCCGGAATCCGCGCCGCCACCTGTTCCGGGTGAAAGTCCTTCATGGCCTTGAAGTCCAGTTCCACCGCCATTTCGGAACCGTCGCCGGCCAGCGTGTTTTCCACCACCAGCTTGGCCTTGGGGTTGAGTTCGGCCAGCACCGCGTCGAAGTTGTTTTTGTCGATGGACACCTTTTCCCGTTCCGCCAGAGGCCGCTGTTCCTGGCCATGGCTGTAGTCCCCCGCCACCAGCAGTTTCAGCGGGAGTTCGACTTTCTTCTGCGCTCCGCCGGTATGCAGGTCCAGCTTGATGTTGACCCGCGCGGCGGGCACTTCGTTTTGAAAGCTTTCAGCCATGGTGTTTCCTCCTGCGATCAAGGTTTGAAGCATGTCCATTTCCCCTGCAGGCAAATGGGCGGTTGGCCATGTTTCGCGTCATCGCCGTATTTTTTGGCGATGCGCGATCTGGCGGATATTCTGTGTTTTCCCCTTTTTTTATTTAGGTCAACAAGCTTGCGTTATTTGATTTTGTATTTATGGATGTTTCGTTTTGTTTTTCAATGTTAACCAGATTATGGGGTTTGAGGCAATATGGTCGTTGGGTTGACAGGGGGGCTTGTTTGGTGGCTAGAATACGCCATGTTTATGGCTTCGTGCTCTATTGATTTCAATGTCATAAGTAGTTTATTTGTTTGTTTGTATTGATTTTATGGTTTAATTTTTGAAAATGTTTTTTTGTTTTTATTGGTTATTTATTTTTGATTTTTTATTGTGATTGGCTTGCTGTGAATTTTCAAATAACTCCGTGCGCTGTTTTTCAATGTTACGGCGTGCTGTTTCAGAGCCTAATCAGAGGTTGTCCGCATGAAAGTTTTTCGTCCGATGTGGGTGGAGGGCGCTTTATTGTCCCCTCAGCATTTTCAGCAGCAGTCCTTGTGGTTTTCCCATTTGGCGGCCTTGTTCGGACGTTTGGCTCAGCCCTATTTTTGGGGCTGTTGGGAGGTGGAGTGGGATGAGGCCGCGCTGAGCCTGGGCAAGCTGAAGCTGGAAAGACTGCGTTTGGTCCTGCCGGACGGCGCCGTGGTCGACTGCGCCGAGGCGGACCGCTTGCCGCCGGCGCGGGATTTTGCCGCGCCGGCCGAGGCGCTGAGCGTGCAGGTTTTTCTGGGCTTGCCTTTGTGGGAGGCCGGGGGAGGCAATTGCGAGCGCGAAGGCGAGACGCCGGCGCGGCCCAGGCGGCAACGTTGCGAATACCTGGAAGTGGAGGACTTGTACGACGGCCCGCCGGCGGAGCTGGGGGTGGAGCGAGGCAATTTGCGCTTGCTGTTGGAGTTTGAGGAGCGGGAGGACTATGTCTGTTGCCCCTTGCTGCGTTTGAGCCGCAACGGTCAGGGAAGATGGACGCGGGATGCGACGTTCTGGCCGCCGGCGCTGCGTTTGGACACCGCGCCGGGTTTGCTGGACATGCTTGGGCGGATAGAGGAGATGCTGCTGGCGCGCAGCCGCCAGTTGTCGGAGCGCCGCCGCGAGCGCGGACACGGCTTGGTGGATTTTTCAGTGTCGGACGCGGGCCTGTTCTGGTTTTTGCACTGCGTGAACAGCGCCTGGCCGGTGCTGGCGCATTTGCGGCAGACGCCGGCCAGCCACCCGGAAACGCTGCACCGAGCGTTGGCGCAGTTGTGCGGCATGCTGTCCACGTTTTCGCTACAGCAAGATCTGGCGGATATTCCCGCTTACCGGCATGAAGACGCCAGGCCGGGTTTCCTGCGGCTGGAAGACTGGATCAGGGGCTGCCTGGATACGGTGATCCCCTCCCAGGTGGTGTCGGTGCCTCTGCAGAAAGGGGAGTCGTCGATGTGGCATGGCCAGTTGGCGGATCCCAGGCTGGGCGAGCAGGGCGGCTTTTATCTGTCGGTGAGGGCGGATATGCCGCCGGCGCAGTTGCTGGAGCGTTTTCCGGCGGTGTGCAAGATCGGCGCGCCGGAGGATGTGGAGACCGTGGTCAGCACCGCTTCCGGCGGCGTGCCTTTGAGCGTGCCGCCGCGTTTGCCCGCCGCCTTGCCGGTGCGGATGGAAAACCTGTACTTCGTTCTGGACGCCGGCCATCCGGCCTTCCAGCGCATGCTGGCCGCGCAGGCGTGCTCTTGCTATGTGCCCGCGTCTTTGCCGGGCGTGGTGGTTGAACTCTTCGTGGTGTTGAAATCATGAGCAAGCAATTTCCGCCGGAGGCTTTGGCCCGCAGTTTCCGGGACACCGCGCTGACGGTGTCGATGTTGGCCGACAAGGACGCGCCGGAGCATGTGGAGGATTGGCGCGAGCACGCGGCCGGACTGGTGAGCGCGACGCGCGAGGCGCTGCGTCAGGCCGGCGCAGGCGAGGCTTTGATCGAGCGGGCCAGTTACGCGCAATGCGCCTTGCTGGACGAGGCGGCGCTGCGCCGACTTGAGGGCGCGAAGCGGGCGGCTTGGGCGCGGGAGCCTTTGCAAGTGCGCTTTTTCAACAGTTATCAGGCCGGCGAGGTGCTGCTGGGACAGATGCGGGCGCATTTGGCGCAGCCGGCCGCGGAGCCGGCGCTGGGCTGGTGCTATGCGATGGTGCTGGCCTTGGGGTTTCGCGGCGGGGAGGACGACGCGGCCAGTCAGGTTCTGTTGGGGCAGTTGAGCGCGGGCCTGCCTGCGCCCTTGCCGCTGCCTTCCGGCGAATTCGACGGTGGGGTTGCCATGTTGCGCGGCGGCGCGTCCCGGCGTTTCCGGCGCTTGGCTTTGCCGCTGGCCGCGGCTGGGGCGGGCTTGCTTGCGGTGTGGCTTGCGCATGCCGCGCTGAGCGGTTGGTTGAATGCCGCCGATGCCGCCTTGGCGTTGACGTAAAGGGGGCGGGCGATGCGTATTCACGCGCATTTTTTCTGTTTATGGGCGCTGTCGCTGGCGGCGGCCTTGTGGTGGTTGGCGCAAATGGCGCCGTGGAGCGGCGCGGCGCGCCTGGGCGCGGGGCTGGCGGCTACGGCGTTCTGCTTGGGCTGGGCGGGCTTGAGGCTGCGGCGCTGGCGCCGCGACGGCGCGACGTGGGAGTTGTTGCTGCCGGGTTTGCTGGATTTGCCGCAGGGCTGGCGCAGCGGACGCGCTGCGGTGGTGGAGCTGGAAAGCCGGCGCGGCGCCTATGTGGCGGTGGAGGACGGCGTGCTGAGGGTGATGGTGCCGACTCCGGCTTTGCTGGAGCGCGCGGTAGCGGAACTGGTGGCCTGGCGGCGAGGTTCGCCGCCGGACGCCTTGGCCTTGCGTTTGGACGCGGCGGCCGAATGCAGCGAGCCGGCCTGGTTGGGGCGCTTGCAAGCGTGGCGACAGGCGATTGCCGACGTGGAACGTCGTTTGGCTTGCCGCTTGCCGGTTTATTTATTGGTGGGATTCCCCGCGCCGGCGCGCAGCGCAGGCATGGACGGCGCTCTGGGCGTGGTGTTGCAAGGCGCTCCGTGCGCCAGCCTGCGGCAGTGGCGAGAGCGGTTGGAGGATTGGCGCGGCCGGATGGAACTGCAGCCGCCGGCCTTGGGCGACGAGGGCGCGCGAGCGCTTTTCGATTTGCGTTTGCGCGCCGGCGCGGTGGGAGGTTGGCTGGGCGCTCAGGTCTTGCCCGCCATATTGCAGGGGGCGACGCCGGCCCCGGCGCCCGGCTTGCAGGGCATCGCCTTGCTGCCGGCTCAAGGGCGGGACGCGGCGTTGTCGCCGTGGGGCCGTTGCCGGCAGGCCTTGAGCGGTTTGGCCGTGCGTTCGCTCAGCCTGGACACGGGCGAGCCGGAAGGCGTGCCTAGAAGCTGGCTGTTCGGTTTGGCGCCGGGCGCGCGCCTGCCTGCCGTCTGGCGGCTGGTTTTGAGTCTTTGGCTCTTGGCTTGCCTGACGGCCGTGGCGGCGTTCGCCGCTTCGGCCTGGTCCAACCGAGCGTTGCTGGAGCGCTTGTCGGCCAATGTCGCGCATTACCGCGCGCTGCCGATAGAGCGGGACGAGGCGCGTCGCCAGGCGCTGCTGACGCTGGAAGGCGACGCGCGCGAGTTGCGGAGCCATGTCGATCTCGGCGTGCCTTTGCGCTTGGGATTCGGCTTTTACCGGGCTCAGCCGTGGCGGGAGCGCATTGCCCGGCTGATAGCCGATTACCGCCCGCCGGCGGCGGCTCCGGCCTCGGTGTCGCTGGACAGCCTGTCCTTGTTCGATAGCGGCAAGGCGGTGTTGCGCGCCGGAGCGGAGGCGGCGTTGCAGCCCGCATTGGCGGCGCTGGCGCTTTATCCGGAGCGAAATGTGCTGGTGGCCGGCCATACCGACAGCGTGGGCCAGGCGGAAGCGAATCAGCGCTTGTCGTTGCAGCGCGCCGCGGCGGTGCGCGACTGGCTGGCGCAGGAGACCGGCTTGCCGCTGACCCGTTTTGCCATCCAGGGCTACGGCGCTACGCGGCCGCTGGCGGGCAATGAGGATGAGGAGGGCCGGGCGCGCAACCGGCGAGTAGAGATTACCTTGCTGCCGGCGCTGCCCGTCAGGTGACGGGCGGCAGGCGGCGAGGAGGCCGCAGGGTGCGGCGCGCTCGCTCCGCGGCGTCGAGCTAGGACGAGACGGCGAGCGAGCTTGTTTAAACTTAAGTTATTAAGTTAAGCCAAGGAGGGTTTGATATGGCGATACCAGCGTATATGTGGTTGAAAGACGACGGTGGCGCGGACATCAAGGGTTCTGTGACGGTGCAAGGCCGGGAGAACAGCGTGGAGGTGGTGGAGTTCGACCACGCGGTGCGCATTCCCACCGATGGCAACACCGGCAAGTTGACCGGCACCCGCGTGCATGAGGCGCTGACCCTGGTCAAGGAGTTCGATGCTTCATCGCCTTATCTGTACAAGGCGGTGACCAGCGGCCAGACGCTGAAGGAGGTCGAGTTCAAGTGGTATCAGATCGACGACGCCGGCAGCGAGCAGGAGTACTTCAACATCAAGCTGGACAACGTCAAGGTCGTGTCGGTGGCGCCTAAGATGTACAACATCAAGGACCCGGACCGCGAGCGCTACAACCACTTGGAGGAGGTGGAAATGCGCTACGAGAAAATAACTTGGGCTTACAAGGACGGCAACATCATCCACTCCGACAGCTGGATTGAAAACCGTTAGCGCCGCCGCGCACGGCAAGCGCGGGGCTTAGGCGAGCGGCCGGCTTGGCGGTTCGTCGCAGCGCCTCGCGCTTGCCGGCGGGGGTCCAAGGGAATTAGCGATGCCGGCCTTTCTGGCCGGCATGCGCTTTGTTTGGGAAAAGACGGAGATGACTCTCGATTCTGTTCATTTGCTGCGGAGACTGAACGAGCACTGCGCCCGGGCGCTGGAGGCGGCGGCCGGGTTGTGCCAGGCGCGCACGCATGCCGAAATCACGGTTGAGCACTGGCTGGTGAAGTTATTGGAGCAGGGAGACGGCGATTTGGCCGCTTTGCTGCGGCATTACGAGATCGACGTGGATGAGATCTGGCAAGGCTTGCTGGCCGCGCTGGAGCGCCTGCCTCGGGACCGGCGCGGCAAGCCGGGCTTGTCGCGAGGGCTGCAGGAGTTGCTGCAGGCCGCCTGGTTGATCGCTTCGCTGGATTTCGGCGGCCAGCAGATGCGTTCCGCTCATCTATACCTCGCCTTGCTGGCGGCGCCGGAGCGTTTGTCTTGCCGGCAGGCCTGGCCATTATTCAGTTTGTCCGCCGCGCAGGTGCGCGCGCGCTGGGCCTGGCTGGAGCAGGTGTCGGCGGAATCCGAGGCGTTGGGATCTGTGGAGGCCGCGGCGTCTGCGCCGCCGGAGGCCGGCCGCGACGGGGCCGCGGCGGCGGATGAGCTGCCTGAGGTGTTGAGCCGTTTTGCCGGCGACCTGACAGCCAAGGCGCGCGAGGGTTTGATCGATCCCGTGTTGGGGCGCGACAAGGAAGTGCGCCAGATGGTGGATATCTTGCTGCGTCGGCGCAAGAACAATCCGATCCTGGTGGGCGAGCCGGGGGTGGGCAAGACGGCTTTGGCCGAGGGCCTGGCCTTGCGCATTGCGGCGGGCGAGGTGCCGGAGGCATTGCGCCGGGTGCGTCTGCTCGCGCTTGATCTGGGCTTGTTGCAGGCCGGCGCGGGGGTCAAGGGCGAGTTCGAACAGAGGTTGAAGCAGGTGATAGAGGCGGTGCGCACGGCGGCGGAACCGATTTTGCTGTTCATCGATGAAGCGCATGTGCTGGTGGGCGCCGGCAATTCCGCCGGCGGCAGCGATGCGGCCAATCTGCTGAAGCCGGCGCTGGCGCGCGGCGAGCTGCGGACGATAGCCGCCACCACCTGGTCCGAGTACAAGCAGTATTTCGAGCAGGACGCGGCGCTGGAGCGTCGTTTCCAGATGGTGAAGGTGGACGAGCCGGACGATGCCGCGGCCTGTTTGATGCTGCGGGGTTTGAAGCCGCGCTATGCCGAGCATCACGGGGTGGCGATCCGCGACGAGGCGATCACGGCGGCGGTAAGCTTGTCGCGGCGCTACCTGGCCGGCCGGCAGTTGCCGGACAAGGCCGTGGATTTGATCGACACGGCGGCGGCGCGGGCGCGGATGAGCCTGGAAGGGGCCGCGGCGGAGCTGCAGGGCGCGCAGGCGCGGGTCTTGGCGCTGGAAAGCGAGAGAGAGGCTTTGCGGGAGGATGCGCGGCTGGGCGCGGGCAACGCGCAGCTTGAGTCCCGCCTGAGGGCGATCGAGTTGGAACTGGCGGCGGCGCGGCTTGAGAACGAGGCTTTGCAAGGGCGTTACCAGCAGGAACGGCAGGGCGCCGAGGCGCTGCGCAGGCTATGCCGGGAGTGGGGCGGGCGGCCGGACGGCGCGGCGCGGCTGGCCCAGGCGCGGGCCGATCTGGCGGCTTTGCAAGGGGAGCGCCGCCTGGCGGCCGCCGACGTGGACGCCGCCTTGGTGGCGGAGGTGATTGCCGATTGGACCGGGGTGCCGGTGGGCAAGCTGCTGGCGGATGACGCGGCCAATCTATTGGGTTTGGCGCCGGCCTTGCGGGAACGGGTGCGCGGTCAGGAGGCCGCGGTGGCCGAGATCGCCCAGTCCCTGCTGGCGGCCAAGTCCGGATTGGCGCCGGGGCGAGGCCCCTTGGGCGTGTTCTTGCTGACCGGGCCGTCCGGCGTCGGCAAGACCGAAACCGGCCTGGCCTTGGCCGATCTTTTGTTTGGCGGTGAGCAGGCCTTGCTGACCATCAATCTATCCGAGTATCAGGAGGCGCATACCGTCTCGCAATTGAAAGGCTCGCCGCCGGGTTATGTCGGCTATGGCCAGGGCGGGGTGCTGACCGAGGCGGTGAGGCGGCGGCCGTACAGCGTGATCTTGCTGGACGAGGTGGAAAAAGCGCACCGCGATGTGCTGAACCTGTTCTACCAGGCGTTTGACCGGGGTTTCATGCGGGATGGGGAGGGCCGCGAGATCGATTTTCGCAATACCCTGTTTCTGATGACGTCGAATCTTGGCAGCGAGCTGTTGCTGGAACAGGAGGGGGAGTGGGAGCGCGGGGCCTGGCTGGACGCGTTGCGCCCCGTGTTGCTGGCCCATTTCCAGGCGCCGCTGCTGGCGAGGATGCAGGTGGTGCCGTTTGGGCTGCTGTCCGAGTCCGCCTTGGCGGAGATCGCTCAATTGAAGCTGGCGACGCTGGCCGCGCATCTGAAGGAGTCGCAAGGCATTGAGCTTGAGGCCGGAGAGGACTGCGCGCGGGCGATGGCCGGCGCTTGCGGTAGGCGAGACAACGGCGCGAGGGGTCTGGATCATCTGATCCGGCAGCAGTTGTTGCCGGAAATGGCGGCGCAGTGTTTGCAGTGGCGTTTGGAGCGGGGGGGCATGCCGGCGCGGATTGCGCTGGCGGCGGGGCAGGACGATCAGCTGGAAATGACGTTGTTGTAATCGTCCCGGAGCCTCGCCGATACTTGGCTTCGTCATTTTTCAGCTCTAGTGAATATCACCTTCCATGTTTTTTGCAGCTGGGAAAGCGGATTGATACAATTCAATCCGCTTTTTCTATTATGAATAGAATAAAAGTCGTGCTGTAATGGAAATCGCAGCGATCCGAAAAATCACAAAGACAGGACTTGACGCATGTTCGTCGGAATCGGGTACCTCATAATTCTTGGCTCCGTGCTGGGGGGATTCGTCGCTGCGGGGGGGCATCTCGCCGCGTTGATGCAGCCGCTGGAGGTGGTGATGATCGCGGGCGCCGCGCTCGGCGCTTTCGTGGTGGCCAACGGCGGCGCGCCGCTGAAGGCCACGATGAAGGCTTTCCCCACCGTGTTCAAGGGCACGCCTTACAGCAAGGCCTTCTACATGGAGTTGTTCTCGCTGCTGTTCGAGATTCTGACCAAGGTGCGCAAGGAAGGCCTGATGTCCATCGAGGCCGATGTCGAGAATCCGGAAGCCAGTCCTGTCTTTTCCAAATACACCACCGTTCTGCACGACCACCACGTGGTGGAATTCATCTGCGATTACCTGCGCCTGATGGTGGGCGGCAACCTCAACGCTTTCGAGATCGAGAACCTGATGGACGTGGAGATCGAAACCCACCATCACGAGGGCGAAGTGCCGGTCAACGCGGTCAAGGGCCTGGCCGACGGCTTGCCGGCCTTTGGTATCGTGGCGGCGGTGATGGGGGTGGTGCACACTATGGAGTCCGTGGGCGCGCCGCCGTCCGAGCTGGGCATGCTGATCGCCCACGCGCTGGTGGGCACCTTCCTCGGTATTTTGCTGGCCTACGGCTTCGTCGGCCCGCTGGCCACCATTCTGGAGCACAAGCTGGGCGACGGCACCCGAGTCTACCAAACCATCAAGGTCACCATTCTGGCCAGCCTCAACGGCTACGCGCCGCAAGTGGCGGTGGAGTTTGGCCGCAAAGTGCTGGCTTCGCATGATCGTCCGTCCTTCAAGGAACTGGAAGACCATGTGAAACAGGCGAAGAAATAAGCGGGGGGCGCGATCATGGCTGACGAATCGCAACGGCCCATTATCGTCAAACGCATCAAGAAGGGCGGCCACGGCCACCATGGCGGGGCCTGGAAGATCGCCTACGCCGACTTCGTGACCGCGATGATGGCCTTCTTCCTGCTGATGTGGCTGCTGGGTTCCGCGTCGCAGGGCACCTTGAACGGCATCGCCGAATACTTCAAGACGCCGCTGAAGGTGGCGCTGTCCGGCGGCGCCGGCGCCGGCGACGCCACCTCGGTGATCAAGGGCGGCGGCAATGATTTGACCAAGCAGACAGGCCAGGTCAACAAGTCCGGCTCGCCGCAAGACGAGATCATGCGCAAGCAGCAGGAAAAAGCGTCGATGGAGCAGCTGCAGAACAAGATCCAGAGCACGGTGGATCACAGCGAGCTGCTCAAGGAATACAAGAATCAGCTCAAGCTGGAAATCACCCCGGACGGGCTGAAGATCCAGATCGTGGACGAGCAGAACCGTTCGATGTTCGACTCCGGCAGTTCGCGCATGCTGCCGCATACCCGCGTCTTGCTGCAGCAGCTGGCGAAAGAGCTGAACATGATGCCGAACAAGATCAGCATCTCCGGCCATACCGACGCCAAGCCATTCGGCAGCGGCCAGGGCGGCTACAGCAACTGGGAGCTGTCGGCGGACCGCGCCAACGCGGCGCGGCGCGAGCTGGTGGCGGGCGGCCTGCAGGACAACAAGGTCTTGCGCGTGGTGGGCCTGTCCTCGGCCAACCCGCTGGTGAAGACCAATGTGTTCAGCCCGGAAAACCGGCGCATCGCCATCGTGGTGCTGAACAAGGAAGCCGAGAGCAATATCCTCAACGACGGCTACAAGCCGCAGATGAACCAGGATGTGATTGGCGGGCCCGCGGAGGGCGGGGCGGAGCCGGCAGAGGCGCCGGCGGAAGCGCCGGCCAAATAATGCCGATGCGAGCGTTGCCTTGTTGAGCCGCTTGCGCCATCTGGGCCTGCAAGTGCTGGCGGCCTTGGCGGCGATGTATTTCGTCGCCCCCGCCGCCCAGCCCTTGGCTTGGGCGATCCTTCAGGGCCTGTGCGCGGCGGCCTTGGCCATTTTCATGCGCCTGCCGGGCTGGCAGCGTTTGCTGCACGGGCTGTTCGTGCCGGCGCTGGCCTTGATGCATCAGGCGGCCTTGCCGCCTTGGGTGTATTTGCTGGGACTGGCGCTGACTGTCGCGCTGGGCCGCAACGCCGTGCTGGAACGCGTGCCCTTGTATCGCTCTTCCGCTCAGGCGGCGGAGCGCCTGGCCGAGCGCCTGCCGGGGCGGGCCGCCTTGCTGGAGGCCGGCTGCGGAGACGGCAGGCTGGCGGTCTGGCTGTGCCGGCTGCGGCCGGATGTCAGGGTTAGGGCGCTGGAAAGCGCCTGGGGCAGCTGGTTGTTGGCCCGCGCGCGCTGGTGGCTGGCGCGGCGGCCGCGGCGGCTGGAGTTCGCCTGCCGCAGTTTTTGGAGGGAATCTTGGGGAGAGTACGATGCGGTGTACGTGTTTCTGTCCCCGGAGCCGATGGCTAAGGTCTGGCGCAAGTTTGTGGCGGAAGGCCGGCCCGGCAGCCTGCTGGTCAGCAACACCTTCGCCGTGCCCGATGTCGAACCCGATGAACGCATCCCGCTGGGAGGCGCTTTGCAAACCGAATTACTGATCTGGCGCCACCCACATGGAGCTTGCTAACTGGATCAAGTCCATCGCCGAACGGCGTTGGCCGATTCTGCCCAATACGCTGGGCGAGCTGAAGGACATCTGCGCTCGCCACAGCGATCTGATCAATTTCACCGACCTTGCCAATCTCTGTCTGTCCGACCCCTTTCTGCTGTTGGACCTGGTCCGGGTGGTGGGCGGTTCGCGCGCCTTGCAGCGCAATGAAAGCATTCCCTCGGTGGAGCAGACGCTGCTGCTGATGGGGCTGGAGGCGGTGACCAACCGCTTTGGCCGCGTCGCCGCGCTGGAGGCGGTGCCGGACAAGCTGGACGCCGAGGTGCTGGAGGCGGTGGAGGACTGGCTGGGCCGTTCCCGGGTGGCCGCCTTGCTGATCAAGGAGTGGCTGTCTCTGCAGGGCGATCACAAGGTGGAAGACTGTTTCGTGGCCGCCTTGCTGTACAATCTGCCCGCCTGCCTGTTCATGATGCAGCGCAATCAATTGCCGGACCGCCCGCTGCTGCAGGAAATGTCCAACGCCTTCGATTGCGATTACGCCCAGGTGCTGGAGCAATTCATCAAGCTGATGCCCTTGCCCACCGGCCTGAACGCCCTGCTGGGGCCGGGCAGTCCGACCAAGCGCCGCCAATTGCTGCGCCTGGCGATGGCCACCGCCAACTCTCTGGAGCAAGGCATTTGGCGCAGCACCTGGCAGGTGGGCGTGGAGGCCGCGGCCAAGCTGATAGGCTGCGCGCCGCATCTGGCGCATCAGGCGGTGGTGCACGCGGCCTTGTCGGTGGCGCGCCACCCCCGGGCGGTGGGCTATATGTACCCGGTGCGCAGTCTGTTGATGCTGGAAGGGGAGTACAAGCGGCCCAGCTTGCAGAAAACCGCGGCCTTGAGCGACGCGGAGCAGATGGAAAAGGCGATACGCGAATCCATCCGCCACCTGGCCAACGATCTCAAGTTCGAGCGGGTGTTGTACTACCGTTACGATCAGGACGCGCATGCGCTGAAGCTGCGTTATCAGCTGGGCCTGGGCGACAGCCATCCGCTGCGCAAGCTGGCCCTGGGGCTGGAGCCGGGCTCTTTCTTCGCGGTGTTGACCAGCAAGCCGCAAAGCTTTCACGCGCCGGCCCTGGTGCGCCAGCAGTTGGAGCGGCGCTACGAGGACCTGTTTTT
Source organism: Chromobacterium sp. S0633 (assembly GCF_024158805.1). Lineage (NCBI taxonomy): Bacteria > Pseudomonadati > Pseudomonadota > Betaproteobacteria > Neisseriales > Chromobacteriaceae > Chromobacterium > Chromobacterium sp. S0633. The sequence goes on from NZ_JAMZGH010000047.1 coordinate 17,130, forward strand.
CGAGCATGTCGGGGACAATGAATTCGCCCTGATCACCCTGTTTGTCGGACATGCGCTGTCCGGCGTGTTCTATGTCGACAACGGCCATAGCGGCCAGGCGATTGACGAGGACAGTTACCACCGTTTCAAGGATTTAGTGGCGCGCCTGACCCTGCTGCCGCAATAGGACACATGTCGTACATCAGCAAAACCATCACTTCCGCCCATAACGACGAAATCAAGCAATTGGCGCGCCTGGCACAAAGCCCGCGCGAACGCCGCAAGCAACAGTTGATGTTGCTGGAGGGCATTCATCTGACCGAGTCCTGCCTGGACGCCGGCATCGTTCCCGAGCGGGTGTATCTCAACGAGGCGGCGCAAGCGCATCCTGAGGTGCAGGCCTTGTTGCGGCGCCTGAGCGCGCCGACGGTCGTGGTCACGGTGCCGGAAGCGGTGTTGGCCAAGGCCACCGCGCTGGCCAGCGCCGGGGAATTGCTGGCCTTGTGCCCGCGGCCGCAAGCGCGGCCCTGCCCGGAAGCCGCGTCGCGGGTGATGCTGGAGGATATCCAGGATCCGGGCAATCTGGGCACCATTCTGCGGTGCGCGGCGGCGGCTGGCGTCAGCGAGCTGATGTTGTCCAAGGGCTGCGTCGACGTCTATTCGCCCAAGGTGCTGCGCGCCGGCATGGGCGCCCACTTCGTGCTCAATATCCACGAGCAGGCCGATCTTTGCGCCGAACTGGCGCGCTACGACGGCCGCAAGCTGGTCACCCATCTGGAAGGCTCGACTTCTTTGTACGCGCAGGACCTGCGCGGACCGGTGGCTTTCGTGTTCGGCAACGAGGGCGCCGGCGTCAGCGCGGAGGCGCTGGCCCTGGCCGATGCGCGGGTGCGGATTCCGATGCCGGGCCACGCCGAATCGCTGAATGTGGCGATGGCGGCGACAGTGTGTTTGTTCGAGCGGGTGAGGCAGCTGGAGACGGATTTCTCATCCTGAGCATTGAGAACGCTGGACTAGGGGGGATATATGACTAGGTTCGCGCTGGCGGAGCGCATTCTGCCCAATTATCAGTTTGTCGAGACGCATTCCCGCATTCTGGCCGCCGATGCGGCCTCGACGCTGGACGCGGTGCAACGCGTCGCGCCGGCGGACGACCCTTGGGCGCGGCGCTTCATGGCGCTGCGCGAACTGCCCGGCCGCCTGAGCGGCGCCTTGCCCGGCAATCGTCCGCCGTTCGGCATGCACAGCTTCACGCCGCTGGCGCGCGACGGCGATAGCGAATTGACGCTGGGCCTGGCGGGCGCCTTTTGGCGCGCGGACTTCGGCCTGCGCGAGATCGGCGGCCTTGAGGATTTCATGGCTTTGAATGAGCCGGGCGTGGCCCGGCTGTTGCTGAGCTTTCACTGCGAAACCGTCGCCGAAGGCGTGCGCCTGTCGACTCAGACCCGCGTGCATTGCCCCGACGCGGGCACCCGTTGGCGTTTTGCGCCGTACTGGTATCTGATTCGTCCGGTCAGCGGCCTGATCCGCCGGCGCATGCTGCGGCAGGTGGAGCGGGAGTTGTTGCGCGACCCGGCAAGGGCTTGAAGCCTTGCGCATGAAAATTGAGTAGCGTTTGATTTTTATTTTGCCTGGTTTGCTTTATCATGCGCCGGAGATATTTAAACGGCAAATTGAAACAAAGGAAACCAGCACAGATGAATGAGACCGCGCTTGATTCTTCCCCATCCCGCTTCGGCGGGCTTTCTTCTTTTCTGCGGCAGCAGTGGGCCACCATCGGCCTGGTGCTCGCCAATCTGATCGTTTACGTCTGGATGGGCGCCTCGGGCGTTTCCTGGACTGAGCCCGATCCCGAGCAACTGGTGAGCTGGGGCGCCAATCTGGCGCCGTTCACTCTGGGCGGCGAAAGCTGGCGGCTGTTGAGCAGCATGTTCGTGCACGGCGGCGCCATGCACCTGCTGCTCAATATGTATATGTTGCTGCTGATCGGCCCCTTGGCGCAGAAGCGCTTCGGCGGCATCGGCTTTCTGGCGATTTACCTCGCCACCGGCCTGACGGCGGGCCTGGTCAGCGCCTGGTGGTACGGCACGCATCCGGTGACCAATCTGCTGATGCAGAGCAGCATCCGCCTGGTGGCCAGCGTCGGCGCGTCCGGCGCCTTGATGGGCCTGGCCGGCGCGCTGTGCGTGGCCGGCCTCAGCGACGCCGACATGGGCGGCTCGCAGGGCAAGGCCTTGGCGCAAGTGGTGCTGTTGAACCTGGGCATGGGTTTCATGGTGTCCGGCGTGGACCAGGCCTGCCATATCGGCGGCTTGTTGGCCGGCCTGCCGCTGGGCGTGCTGGGGTGGCTGAGCCTGCGCCCGTTGCGGCGGCATTTGATGTTCGCCGCGCTGGCCGGCGCGGCGGTGGCCGGAGCGCAGCCGGCGAGCCAGGCGCTGGGCTCCGAGGAACTGAGTGAAATGGCGGCCAAGGTGCGTCAGCAGCGGCAGGAGGAGTTGGAGCAGGCGCGGCTGGAGGCGGAGAAAGCCCGGCGCGTGGAGTTGGCGCGCAGCGAGCGGGCGGCGCGGCCCAAGCCAGTGAGCCGGGAGCAGGCGGCCGGCGTGGAGATTCCGCTGAATCTGAGCGGGGTGTACGGTTCGGGCGTGTTGAGCGCGGATGGCGCCCGCCTGTATCTGGTCGACACCGAGCAAAACAGCCTGGAGGTGGTGGACCTGCGACAGCAGCGGCTGGAGCGCAGCATTGCCGGCCCCAAGCTGTTGGTGCCTAAGAATGCCATTTGTGGCCAGAATCTGTGCCGTGGCATTGGTGCCTGGTCGGTGGCGCTGAGCTCAGACGAGCGCTGGGCCTTGGTGCCGGGGATGGCGAACGACGCGGTGGCCTTGGTGGATTTGCGGACGGGCGGCATCGTCCACCGTTTCGCCACCGGTAAATCGCCGAGCCAGGTACTGTTCAGCCGCGACGGTCAGCGCGCCTATGTGATCAATGCCGGCGACAATACCTTGAGTACCCTGGATTTGGCGCAGCGCCGTGTCATCGGTCAGCCGGTGCGCTTGGGCGAGCCCAGTCAGGAAGTGGGCGCGCGCTTCAACAAACCGTTGCTGCGCCTGAACACCGTCGGCGACAAGCTGTTGTTGAGCGATGCGCGCAAGGACACGCTGCAATTGCTGGACCTGCGCTCGATGCAGCCTAGCGGCAAGCCGCTAAGCTTGCCCTCGGACGCGCTGGATGACTGGGCGGCGGACCCGGCCGGCAATCTGTGGTGGCCGACGCGTGGCGATGTGATGTGGCAGTATCAAGGCGAGCCGTTGGCAGCGCGTCAGGCCTGGCTGCATTGCAAGGCTGAGGGTTGGCAGAAGCTGGCAGCGAGCCCGGACGGCGCCTGGTTGGCCAGCCACAAGGACAGCGGCGGAGCGATCCGCTTGCTGAGCCGCCGCAGCCTGAGTACCGTCGGCGTGTTCCCGGTGAACTCCATGCCGCGGCAGCTCTTGTTCAGTCGCGACGGCAAGACCCTGTTGAGCGTGCACTATCACGGCGTGACGATTTACACCTTGGACAAGAGCATGGATGCGGCGGCCTATGTCGCCGAGAACGAAGAGGCGTATTGCAATGTGCGCACGCCGCAGCAGATGGCCGCGGCGAAAGAGCGCCTGCGGCAGTCTGGCTGGCCGATGCTGCCTTGACGTGGCCGTTCCGTTACTCCAGCGGGATGTAGACTTCGCCGCGCATCAGCGGCCTGGCGGTGCGGGTCATCACCACTTCGCTGATGGTCCAGCCGTATTCGTCCGAGTGGCCCAGCACCGCTTCCACCGTTTGTCTGCCGCTGGCGTGGCTGAAGGTCAGCGGCATGCCGCGCACCGGCGCGCCGGCCACTTGCTGCGGCAGCGTGCCTTCGGTGGCGCAGGCGCAGGCCAGCGCGATGGCGCCGGTGCCGGTGTAGGCGTGGTGCAGCGAGCGGCCGGAGGTCAGGATGCGGGCGTTGATCTGGCAATCCTCGTCCCGGCTTTCCGATAGCAGGCTGATCCGCGGCGAGCCGGGCCGTTCCCGCCGGGCGGCGAAAATGTCGGGCGCCAAGCCCATGACCACGGCGGCGATTTCCCGCGCCCATTCCAGCCGGTGGCGCGCTGTCTCAGGCAAGGCCGCCATTTCTTCGTCGCCCTTGAGGCCGAAGTCCCGGGCGCGGACGAACACCGTGGGATTGCCGGCGTCCACCAGGGTGGCTTCCACCCGGCTGCCGTCCGGCAGCGTCAATTCGTCCACCAGCTTGCCGGTGGGGTAGAGTTCGCCGGAGCTGCCGCCGGCCGGGTCCAGGAAACGCAGCCGGATCGGCGCGCCGGGAAAGGCGACGCCGTCGATGCGGTAGTCGCCTTGCCAGACCGGCTGGCCGTGCATGATTTCCAGTTCGGCGACGATGCGCTTGCCGACATTGGCTTGCCAGATGCCGATGGAGGCCACGCCGTCGCGCGGCTCCACCAGTTTTTCCATCACCGCGAACAGCGGCACCGCGGCGCTGAGGTTGCCGCAGTTGCCGGACCAGTCTATCAGCGCGTGTTCTATCGATACATGGCCGAACAGGCAATCGACGTCGCAATCGTCGCGCCGCGACGGGCTGAGTATCATCACCTTGCTGGTGCTGGCCCGGCCGGTGCCCAGGCCGTCGATCTGCTTGCCATGCGGATCCGGGCTGCCGATGGCGCGCAAGAGCATGCGTTCCCAGGAGGAGGTGTCCTCGGGCAGCGCATCGGCGCGGATGAACAGACCCTTGCTGGTGCCGCCGCGCATCAGCGTGGACGGCAGACGGTAGATCGCGGCCATGTCAGTGCGTCTCCAGTTGCTCCTTGCGGACGGCGATGGCGCGGGTCCGGGCGCGATCTATCGCTTCCGGCAGCGTGCGCTTGTCTTCCCACTGGCGGGCGATGCCGCCGGCGTCCACCGCCAGCGCCGCGTCCAGCAGCGCGGACAGGTAGTCCGCCTGCGGATAGGGCCGGTCGTGGAAGCCCAGGCGTCCGCGCGCGTCCGCGCGGCAGGCGTCCAGCATCAGCAAGAAGCGTTCCGGCCGCCGCAAGGCGTCGGTTTGCTTGAACAATCTCAATATTGTGCTTGGCTTCAATTCGAAAGCACAGTGTACTTTGGTATGGCTCAACAGCGTGACGCGCGCCAGGTCGCGACAGTCGGCCGGCACCCGCAAACGCTGACACAGCGTCAGCAGCGGGGCTTCGCCGGCGGCCTCGTGGCCGATGTGGCGCGGCAGCACGTCCGCCGGCGTCAGCGCCTTGCCCAGGTCATGGGTCAGCGCGGCGAAGCGCGCCGCCAGCGGCAGGCCTTGCTCGGCGGCGCAGTCCAGCGCCCGCATCACGTGGTCGCCGGTGTCGATTTCCGGGTGGTGGTCGGCCCGCTGCGGCACGCCGAACAGCGCGTCCAGCTCCGGCAGCACGCGGGCGAGGGCGCCGCAGGCGCGCAGGACCAGGAACATGCGCGACGGCCGCTCCTCCATCAGGCCCTTGGCCAGCTCCTGCCACACCCGCTCCGCCACCAGGGCGTCGGCTTCGCCGTCCGCCACCATTTGCCGCATCAGCGCCATGGTGTCCTCGGCCACGGCGAAGCCGAAACGGGCGGCGAAGCGCGCCAGCCGCAGGATGCGCACCGGGTCTTCGGCGAAGGCGGGGCTGACGTGGCGCAGGACGCCGGCCTCGAGATCGCGCCGGCCGTGGTAGGGGTCGATCAGGCTGCCGTCCGCCGCCTCGGCGATGGCGTTGATGGTCAGGTCGCGTCGGGCCAGGTCCTGTTCCAGCGTCACGTCCGGCGCGGCGTAGACGGCGAAGCCGTGGTAGCCCTTGCCGGTTTTGCGCTCGGTGCGCGCCAGCGCGTATTCCTCGTGGGTGTCCGGGTGCAGGAACACCGGAAAGTCCTTGCCCACCGGCTTATAGCCCAGCGCCAGCAGATCTTGCGGGCTGGCGCCCACCACTACCCAGTCGCGGTCTTTCACCGGCAGTTTCAGCAGGCGGTCGCGCACGGCGCCGCCGACGATATAGCATTGCATTGATCCGTTTCCCGTTCAGCGCGCGATCTGGCGGCGGTAGGCGGACATCTGCAGATTGAATTCCTCCGTGCCCAGCAAGGCCGGCGCCAGCGCTTCCAGCGCCGTGGGGCTGAAGCCCAGCAGAGCGGCGGGGAAGGGCTGGTCGCTGACATTGTCCACGCTCAGCGAGCGCACATTGTCGCGGCTGATCAGCGCGGGACCGGGCAGGCATTCCATCAATGCGGCCTGCAGCATGGCCAGGCCCTGCGGCAGCGCGATCACCGGGCGCGGCTTGCCGATATGGCGGCCCACCAGGCTTACCAGTTCGGCCAGCGTGTAAACGCCGGGGCCGGCCAGGTCCAGGCTTTGGCCGATGGCGGCGCGGCGCGACAGGCTGGCCGCCACCGCGTGGGCGACGTCGCCGGCCCAGATCGGCGCGAAGCGCGTCTTTGCGCCGGCCAGGGGCAGAAAGGGCGCTTTGCGCAGCAGGCCGGCGAACATATTGAGGAAGCTGTCGCCGTGGCCGAACACCACGGACGGCCGCAAGAGGGTCCATTCCAGGCCGCTTTCGCGCACGCGCGCTTCGGCGCGGCCCTTGCTTTGCTGGTACAGGCTGGGGCCGCGCTCGTCGGCGCCCAGCGCGCTGATGTGGATCAGCCGGCGCACGCCCTGGCTGCGGCAGGCCGCGATCACCTTCTCGGTCAATTGCACATGGGCTTTGTCGAACTGCGCAGCGCTGCCGTGCAGGATGCCCACCATATTGATCACCGCGTCGTGGCCGGAAATCAGTTGTTCCAGCGCTTCCGGACGGTGGATGTCCGCTTCCACCAGCTGCGCGCCGGGCAGCACCAGCAGCGAGGCCTTGGCACGTTCGCGCCGGCGGGTGGCGATGGTCAGCTGGCAGTCTTGTTCGGTCAGCCGTTCCGCGATGTAGCTGCCGATGAAGCCGCTGCCGCCGATGACGCAGATGCGTTGATAAGTCATGGGTTCCCTTTCTTCGAGCCTGTTCAAAGCCTGCTGCGCGTCGTCGATACGGCGTTAAAAACGATTTCGAAATGCTCATGTACCGCATGTACATTCCGCTTTCTCTATCGTTTTCGCCTTGTCTCGCTCTCGCTCGCTAGCCCTTGAACAGGTTCTTTATGGTACTTGTGGGAGGGCGCGCCGCCCTTGGGCGGCGCAGGCTTTCAGCGGGACGGCACCACGCCCATCCGGTTTTTCAGCGAGATGTTGGCGTGGCCGAAGGTGCTGGAGTAATAAGCGGCGTTGGCCATCACTTTCTGCACGTAGTCGCGGGTCTCGGTGAAGGGGATGGTTTCGGCGTAGATGGTGCCGTCCAGCGTGCGGTCCGCCTGCCAGGCGCGCGCGCGCCCCGGGCCGGCGTTGTAGGCGGCGGTGGCCATCACTTCGTTGCTGGACAAGCTGTCCAGCACGTAGCGCAGATACCAGGTGCCCAGTTGCACATTGGTTTCGATGTCGTTGACCGCGTATTGGCCCAGGCCGATTTTCTTGGCCACCCATTTGGCGGTGGCCGGCATCAGCTGCATCAGGCCGGAAGCGCCGACGCCGGAGCGCGCCATGGTAATGAAGCGGCTTTCCTGGCGGATCAGGCCGTAGACCCAGGCGTCGTCGATGTCCAGTTGCTTGGCGTAGCGCTGGGTGACGTCGCGGTAGGGCGTCAGGTAGCGCAAGGAGTAATCGTGTTCTTCCTTGGTGCGTTCGGCGCTGTAGATGGCCATATCGTAGAAGCTGGCGCGGCGGCCCACTTCGGCGGCGGCCAGCAGTTCGATGTCGCTGCGGTTGCGCATCGCCCAGCGCCATTCGCGCTGCGCGTCGGCGCGGAACTCGGGCTTGACGTGGCGTTCGGCCAGCTCCAGCAACGCCAGCGCGCGTTTGATCGCCGGCTCCTCGCTCATCTGCTTGATGTCGTCCTTGGCCGGGCCGCTTTTACTGGCCGGGGTGGACAGGCTGTTGCCCAGTTCTTCCAGCGACAGCAGCGCGTAGTAGTTGTGGCCGATGCTGGCCTGGCTGAACAGCGGCGTCGCCTCGTTCTGCCGACCCAGCTGTTGCAGCGAGCGGCCGCGCCAGTAGCGCCAGGCCGGTTTGGCGCTGACGGTGACAGGCATGGCGCGGATGATTTTCTCCAGCTGGGTCCATTGCTCCAGGCGCAGCGCCGAGCGCGCCCACCATTCCCATTGCTCGGAGGTCAGCTGGTCGGCGTCGGCCTTGTCGAACCACTGCAGCGCTTGCGCCGCCTGCTGTTTGCGCGCGGACAGCAAGGCCAGTTGGCCCCAGGCGAAGCCGGCGCGTTCCTTGCTCAAGGACTTTTCGTGATCGAGCAGTTTGCCCAGGCCGTTGCTGATATTGGCCTTGCCCTTGATCACGATGTCGTAGACCGCCGCTTCCTGGCCGCCGGGGGTGGACAGATCGGCGTTGGCCGGCTTGCTGAGCGCGGCGTTGTCCAGCGGCAGGCCGGTGTTGGCGGCCAGTTGGCGCGCCTGGCTCAGGTAGTTGCCGGCCAGGAGCAGGCGGGCGCGCTGCCACAGCCAGTCGCGCTTCACGACGCCGCGGCGCGCGGCCTCGGCGATCAGGCGGTTGCAGCCTTCCGGCAGCGGACGGCTTTCCAGGAAGCGGTCCAGATCCGTCGGCGCCTTGCCCTGATTCAGCTCGTTGAGCTGACCGTAGCAGCTGGATTCTTCGTCCCGGCCTTCCGGCGGCAGTTTTTTCCACTCCGCGGCGAAGCGGCTCCAGCTTTCGCGCGCGGCCAGTTTTTTCAGCCATTCGTTGCGCACGCGCTCCGGCATCAGGCCTTCGTCCACGCGGGCCAGGAAGTTCTGGGCCGGGCCGTCGTCGTCGCCGTCCAGCGCCTTGAGCGCCAGCCAGTAAGCCGGGTAGTCCTTCAAGGGGTAGTTGGACGGCATGCCGCCCGCCAGGCTGGCCAACTGGCCCAGCTTGTTGCCGCGAAAGGCGTCGCGGGCGGCGATCAGTTCGTCGTCGGCGCCTGCGAAGGCGGGCAGGGCGGCCGTCAGCGCCAGGCTGAGGGCGAGCATGCGGCTGGGGGCGGTGAATGTCATAGGGTTCATGATCCGGTTTCGTCTTTATTATCCGGCGCGGGGCGCCGCTTTGGTTCAGACCCGCGCGCGGCGGGTAAATTCTTCGCGTCCTATTTGCGCCAGAAGGCCGGCGTGAACAGGATCAGCAGGGTAAACACTTCCAGCCGGCCCAGGAGCATGGCCAGGCTGCAAGTCCATATCTGGAAGTCGGACAGCGACGCGTAGTTCGACGCCGGCCCGACCACGCCGAGCCCGGGCCCGGCATTGTTGATCGAGGCGATCACCGCGGTGAAGGCGCTGAGAAAATCCAGGCCGCTGGCGATCAGCGCGAAGCTTAGTATCACTATGCACATGCAGTAGACAAATATGAAGCCCATTACCGACAGCATCACGTCTTGCGGCACCACTTTGCCGCCGATTTTCACCGGGCGCACCGCCGCCGGATGCAGCAGCCGCGTCATTTCATTGACGCTTTGCTTGCTCAGCATCAGGGTGCGCACCATCTTGATGCCGCCGCCGGTGGAGCCGGAGCAGGCGGTGACGCTGGACAGGAAGAGCATCCACAATGGCACGAAGATAGGCCAGCGCGCGTAGTCCACGCTGGCGAAGCCGCTGTCGGTGGCGATGGAGATCAGATTGAAGCTGACGTGGCGCAGCGCGGTGGGGAAGTCGTAGACGCGGTGGGCCCACAGATAGGCGCTCATCGCCAGAATGCTGCCCAGCAGCAGCCACAACATGGCTTTGGCCTCCGGGTCGCGCAGATAGGCGCGCAGCGAGCGCTGACGCAGCGCCAGGAAGTGGGTGGCGAAGTTCATCGCGCCGACTATCATGCCGAAGCTCAGGATCAGTTCCACCGGCAGGGAGTCGAATGCGCCCACGCTGCTGTCCCGGGTGGAGAAGCCGCCCAGGGACAGCGCGGCGAAGGCGTGGCACACCGCGTCCAGCCAGTTCAGGCCGGCGGCTTTCAGGGCCAGGGCCACCGCCAGCGTCCAGCTGCTGTAGACCAGCCACAGGTTCTTGGCGGTTTCGGTGATGCGCGGCGCCAGCTTGCTGTCCTTCATCGGCCCCGGCGTTTCCGCCTTGTACAGCTGCATGCCGCCGATGCCGAGGATGGGCAGGATGGCCACCGCCAGCACGATGATGCCCATGCCGCCCATCCAATTGAGGAAGTGGCGCCAGAAGTTGAGCGAGGCCGGCAGGGCGTCCAGGCCGCTGATCACGGTGGAGCCGGTGGTGGTGAGGCCGGACATCGCCTCGAAGAAGGCGTGGCTGAAGGACATGTCCGGCCGCGCCAGCATGAAGGGGAAGGAGGCGGTGATGGCGAAGCCCACCCACAGCGTGGTGACCAGGATGAAGCCGTCGCGCGGCTTCAGTTCGCGCTGGTAGCGGCGGGTGGCGGACCACAATGCGAGGCCGATGGCCAGGCCGGCCACGGCGGCGGTGACGAAGGTGTCCAGCGCGCCGTCGCGGTACAGGATGGAGACCAGAGCCGGCGCGAGGAAGGTGCAGGAGAACAGCATGATCAGCTTGGACAGCACATAGAGGATGGCGAGTATCTTGCGCATGTCTCAGTCCCGCGGCTGGTAGAACTCGAGCGGCAAGCCGTCCGGGTCCGCGCAGAAGAAAAAGCGCGCGCCGGTGTATTCGTCCACGCGGACATCCTCCACCGCCACGCCCTCGGCCAGCAGGCTTTGGCGACAGGCGGCGAGATCGGCGCAGGCGAAGGCCAGGTGGCGCAGACCGCAGGCTTCCGGCCGCGTGGGGCGCGGCGGCGGCGAGGGAAAGCTGAACAGTTCCAGCTGGCCGCCGCCCGGCGCGGCCAGGTCCAGCTTCCAGGACTGGCGCTCGGCGCGCCAGTGTTCGGCCAGGATGGGCAGGCCGAGGACGCGGTGGTAGAAGTCGCGCGAGCGGGCGTAGTCGGAGGCGATGATCGCCACGTGGTGCAGGCCGGTCAGATGCATGGTCACAGAAAGCCCAGTTTGACCTGAATGAGTTTTTCCACCTGGCGGATCACCCGGCGGCGCGACAGGAAGATGATCAGATGGTCGCCGTTTTCCACCGTCAGATCGTGATGCGCCATCAGCACCTGTTCGCCGCGGATGGCTGCGACGATGTGGCTGCCGTGCGGCATGTCGATCTGCTCGATGCGGCGGCCGGTCAGCCGCGATTGCTGCGCGTCGCCGTGGATGATGACTTCCATCGCCTCCGACGCGCCGCGGCGCAGCGGATGCACCGCCTCCACGTCGCCCTGGCGGATATGGGCCAGGATGGAGCCTATGGTGGACAGGTGGGGCGAAATCACGATGTCGATGCGGTGGCCTTCCAGCAGGTCCACATAGCTGGTGCGGTTGACCAGGGCCACCACCCGGCGCGCGCCCATGCGCTTGGCCAGCAGCGTGGACATGATGTTGTCCTCGTCGTCGTTGGTCAGCGCGCAGAACACATCCATCTCGTCCACGTTCTCGGCGTCCAGCAGCTCTTCGTCGGTGGCCTCGCCGCGCAGCACCAGCGCGTGCTCCAGCCGTTCCGCCAGCCATTGCGCGCGTTCCGGCCGCGCTTCTATCACTTTGACGCTGAAATCGTTCTCCAGCAGTTTGGCCAGCCGGTAGCCGATATTGCCGCCGCCGGCGATCATGATGCGCCGCAAGGGCCGCTCGCTGAAGCGCAGCTCCTTGAGCATGGCCTGCACGTGCTCGCGCGCGGCGACGAAGAAGACCTCGTCGCCTTCCTCCAGCACGGTGTCGCCGTCCGGCACCAAAAGCGTGTCCCGGCGGTGGACGGCGCAGACGCGGCAATCCGCGTCCGGCATGTGTTCGCGTATATGGCGCAGCGGCATGCCCAGCAGCTTGCCGCCGGAGTGGGCGCGGGACACCACCAGTTGCAACTTGCCATCGGCGAAGTCCAGCACTTGCAGCGCGCCGGGGTAGGCGAACAACTGATAGATGTGGTCGGTGACGATCTGTTCCGGACAGATGGCGGATTCGATGCCGAAGTGGGCGAGCGGATCGCCGTGCTCGGATTCCAGGTAATCGCTGGAGCGGATGCGGGCGATGCGGGTGGGGATGTTGAAACAGGCTTCGGCCATTTTGCAGGCCACCAGATTGGTTTCGTCGTCGCGGGTCAGCGCCAGCACCATGTCGCTGTCCGCCGCGCCTGCATCGGCCAGCACCTGAGGATGGGCGGCGTTGCCGGCCACGGTGCGGATGTCCAGCCTGTCCTGCAGCTGTTTGAGCCGCGCGGCGTTTTGATCCACCACTGTGATGTCGTTGTTTTCCGAAAGCAGGTTTTCCGCCACATTGGCGCCGACCTGTCCGCCGCCGAGAATCAGAATCTTCACCGCGTTGGCCTGATTGTTGGTTTGTTTATGCAATTTTAACGGTTAGCGCGGCCGCTTGCTTGTCGATTAAAAAAGCAAATCAGCAGCCTTGCCACAATCAATTAGACGAATTTGCTCTCAGCTATCAGAATGCATCCATCGATTTATTAAACCTGTCAGTCAATCCAAACAAGGAGTCTCGCCATGTTGCAAAACCGTGAAGGCCAACGCGTACCGAATGTCACTTTCCGTGTTCGTGACAACAACGAGTGGAAAGATGTCAGCACCGCCGAACTGTTCGACGGCAAAACCGTAGCGGTGTTCTCGCTGCCGGGCGCGTTCACCCCCACATGTTCCTCCACCCACCTGCCGCGCTTCAACGAGCTGGCGCCGGCCTTCTTCGCCAACGGCGTGGACGCCATCCTCTGCGTATCGGTCAACGACACCTTCGTGATGAACGAATGGGCCAAGGATCAGGAAGCGCAGAACCTGGTGATGATCCCGGACGGCAACGGCGATTTCACCGCGGGCATGGGCATGCTGGTGGACAAGCAGGACCTGGGCTTCGGCAAGCGCAGCTGGCGCTACTCCATGCTGGTGAAGGACGGCGTGGTGGACAAGATGTTCATCGAGCCGCAAGAGCCGGGCGATCCGTTCAAGGTGTCCGACGCCGACACTCTGCTGGACTACGTCAATCCCAGCGCCAAGAAGCCGGACCAGGTGGTGGTGTTCTCCAAGACGGGTTGCCCGCACTGCGCGCGCGCCAAGGCGGTGCTGAGCGAAAACGGCTATGACTTCGTCGAAGTGCCGCTGGACAACAAGGTGCGCGGCAAGGTGCTGGGCGCCGTGGCCGGCAAGATGACCGCGCCGCAGGTGTTCATCAACGGCCAACTGATCGGCTCCGCCGACGAAGTGGAAAAGTACTTCTCCAAGTAAGCCTCAACCGTGTTCGTCCCCGGTGGCTCGGGCCCTGATGCCACTGGAGTTGTTGCGGGCCGGATGCTCCGTCCGGCCCTTTTTTTACCGGGATACGAGACGGCATGCCCAGCGTGCCGTGCCGTATCCCGATACCGAAAGGAATGAAATGCATACCTTGAACATCGATGTCGCCGTGATCGGCGCCGGCACCGCCGGCCTCGCAGCCTACCGCGCCGCCAAGGCTCGCGGCGCCAGCGCCGTGGTGATTGAAGGCGGTCCTTACGGCACCACTTGCGCCCGCGTCGGCTGCATGCCGTCCAAGCTGCTGATCGCCGCCGCCGAGGCCGCGCACGAACTGCGTCACAGCGCGCCTTTCGGCGTGCATGTGGACGGGGACGTGCGCATCGACGGCCGCGAGGTGATGGACCGCGTCAAGCGCGAGCGCGACCGTTTCGTCGGCTTCGTGCTCAAGGGCGTGGAAAGCATTCCGCCGCAAGACCGGCTGCGCGGCTACGCGCGCTTCATCGACAACACCACCTTGCAAGTGGACGAGCACACGCTGGTGCAGGCGCGCCGCGTGGTGATCGCCACCGGTTCCTCGCCCTTGATCCCGCCGCCGTTCCAGGTGTTCGGCGACAGATTGATCATCAACGACGATGTGTTCGATTGGGACACGCTGCCGGACAGCGTGGCGGTGTTCGGCCCCGGCGTTATCGGCCTGGAACTGGGCCAGGCGCTGTCCCGCCTGGGCGTCAAGGTGCGCCTGTTCGGCCGCGGCGGCGGCGTCGGCCCGCTGTCGGACCCCGCTGTGCGCGACTACGCCAGCCGGGCGCTGGGCCGGGAGTTCTATCTGGACCCGGACGCCAAGGTGCTGGAAATGGGCCTGGTCGACGACAAGGCGCAAATCCGCTACGTCAATCTGGACGGCGAAGAAGTCTGCGAGCGTTTCGATTACGTGCTGGCCGCCACCGGCCGGGCGCCCAATGTGCGCGGTCTGGCGCTGGAAAACGCCGGCCTGGAACTGGACGCGGGCGGCGTGCCCAAGTTCGATCCGCGGACGCTGCAGTGCGGAAATTCGCCGATTTTCATCGCCGGCGACGCCAACAACATCCTGCCGCTGCTGCACGAGGCCGCCGACGAAGGCAAGACCGCCGGCGACAACGCCGCGCAGTATCCGGCAGTACAGCCCGGCCTGCGCCGCTCCAGCATCGCCGTGGTGTTTTCCGATCCGCAGATGATGATGGTGGGCAGCCGCTTCGCCGATTTGCCGGCGGATGGCTTCGTGGCGGGCGCCGTCAGTTTTGAAGACCAGGGCCGCAGCCGGGTGATGGGCGTCAACCAGGGTCTGCTGCATGTATACGCCGAGCGCGGCAGCGGCCGCTTCCTGGGCGCGGAAATGATAGGTCCGCGCGCCGAGAACCTGGCTCACTTGCTGGCCTGGAGCCATCAGCAAGGCCTGACCGTTGCCCAGATGCTGGAGATGCCCTTCTACCACCCGGTGATAGAAGAAGGCTTGCGCACCGCACTGCGCGACGCCGCCACCAAGCTGGCGCAAGACTGAGTCTTGCCGGCGGCATTCCCAAGCGGGATGTCGCCGTTTTTCCGCCCGTCCATGGTCCCCGCCATGGCGGGCTTTTTTGCGTCCGCCTAAGACCCGCTAACCAAACCCCTGATCCTGTGTTGCGCCTCCTTGTCGTACGGCTGGCGCTGCCTGCGTCGGCGCGTCTTGGCTCAGCTACGCTGCGCGGCTTGTTAGCGGCTCTAAGTGGAAGGCCATGAGTGAAATCCTCAACAACTCTAAATATTAATATATTAATTATTTAGATTTATTGATTTTTTTGAAGTGATGTGACTGAGGTTTGTTGTGCGTTTTGTATTTGTGAATATTGAAATTAAATTGGTGTGCTTGTTGTTTTTTTAGGAAAAATCCTATTGTGGCTGTTCTCGCGAAAAAGCAAGATGGCCTCGCCGCGAATCAATAAGCGGATGTCGCCGGAATGGGGCGGCTGTCTTGCAAGAAAACATCGTTTAATGCGAATGATTTGATTGCGAACTTTCATCTAATTGGAGGTTGAATTGTGAAGAAGCAGAATATGATTTTGGTGGTGGCCACGGTTTTTGCCGGAGCCGCTCAATGGGCTTCGGCAAATAGCGCGGATTTGCTGATTACCGGCAAGCTGGTGCCGCCCGCGTGCACGCCGGCTTTGAGCGGCGGCGCGGTGATTGATTATGGCGATATCCCGGTATCCAACCTGAGCAATGGCGCAGCCTACACACTGGAAGATCGCAATGTCAGCCTGACGGTAACCTGCCAGGAGGATACCGCGCTGGGCATCCGCATCACCGATGCTCGCACGGAGAGCAAGCCCTTGCTGGGTAGCGAAATTCCGCTGCCGAATTTGCACCCTTCCGGCAGCCATGCTGTAGCCCGGCTCAACGAGCAAACCATGGGTTTGGGGAACGATGCGGAGGCGGGAAAACTGGGCGTTTGGTGGCTGAGCATGGAGTTTGACAAGCTGAAGGCAACCAATAGCGCGAACGCGGAGGTGGGCGATACCAAACTATTGTACTCGTCTAATAATGGCGCAAGTTGGGCCGGGACGAATACCACTCCGCTTAACTCGCATTACGGCGGCGCCAATGTCACCACTTTCGCCATCAAAGGAAAAACAAATAGTACCCCTGCGGTAGCCTCCGTACATGAGTTCCCCATGGTGGTGGGGGCGGCATTGAATACCAAGGGGCGCTTGAGTGTGAAGGACGACACCAAGCTGGACGGCAAGGGTACTTTCACTATTTATTATCAGTGATTGGGTTGCGCGAGTCGGCGCTGAATAAGTCTTGAGTCAGCGTGCTTGAATACGGGCCGGCGGCATGCTTGCCGGCCCGGTTGATACGGTTTGACGCGGTGAATCAACGCCGTCCTTGATGGAAAAGAGTTTCATATGATGCATGCGCTGAATGTGTTCGCCGTTGCGGTCCGCGGCGGCGCTATGGCCGGCGCCTTGGCGCTGGCCCTGCAGCCCGCGGCGGCCTGGTCCGCCGGCGTGGTGCCGGAAACCTCGCTGGTGGTGGTGGAGGAAGGCGACGGCGAGGGCGTGATCAACGTCAAGAATACCGACGCCCACGCCAGCCTGATGTATGTCCGGCTGGAAAACCTGCCCGAGGACCCGGAGCAGCTATTGCTGGCGACGCCGCCGATTTCCCGGGTGGAAGGCGGGGAGAAACAACTGGTCCGCTTTTTGTTGAAATCGTCGCAGCCGCTGCGGACCGAGCGGCTGATGCGGGCGTCCTTCGAGGGGATTCCCGCGGTATCCGCCGATAAGGGGCATCGCATTCAGATGACTTTCAATCAGAACCTGCCGGTACTGATCCGTCCCAAGGGCCTGCCGCGCGAGCGGGAGCCGTGGGTCAAGCTGCAGTGGGGCCTGACGGAAGACGGCCGGGTGGAGGTCAAAAACGACAGTCCTTACGTGGTGCGCCTGTCCACGCACAAGGTGGAGTTGCAGCCCGGACGGCAAGGGCTGGAGCTGCCCAAGGCCTATATCCTGCCCGGCGAGCGCTTGCAGCTGGCGTCGGCCGGCCAGACGCCCTTGGACGCCACTCACGTCAAGCTGTGGCCGGCGACCAGCTACGGCTATGCGGTGGACTCCTTTACCGCGACCTTGAACTGAGCGGCCTAGCCCGTGATGAAATATCGTCAAGCAATCGCCGCCGCGCTATGCGCATCCATGCCGGTGCTGGCGGCGAACGCGCCATTCGCGCTGACGGCCGAGGTGGTGCCGCCCAGCTGCACGCCCGGCTTTTCCCATAACGGCGTGATCGATTACGGCCTCATCCCCTGGTCGGCCTTGAGTCCAGGCGCGACGCTGCTGGGCGAGCGGGAGATCAGCTTGCATGTGCAGTGCGATCAGCCGGCGCTGGTGGGTTTGAGCATACGGGACAACCGCGGCGACAGCCGCGCCGGCATCGCCGCCATGGCCGGGCTTCAGACGACGGGGGCCGCATCGCCGTCGCTGCCGGCGGAGGCGGAGCAGACTCTGGGCCTGGGCCGGGACAGCCGCAAGCAAGCGCTGGGCTATTGGTGGCTGAGCCTGATCGAGGCTCATGCGGACGAGCGTCCGGCGACGCTGATGCGCAGCGCCGGCCGGCAGGAAGGCTGGTCGCAGGCCGGCGGCGAACCGCTAAACCTGCGTTACGGCTATGCCTTGGGCTCGCCGCAGCGCCAGGCGCTGCAGCCGGCCGGCACCCACGTGTTCAAGCTGCGCGTCGGCGCGGCGCTCAGGGGGCGGCAGGCGCTCAGCGCGCGCGAACCGGTGCACTTGGACGGTCACGCCACCGTCACGGTTTTCTATCCCTGACGTCTCCATCCATCCAATCTTGGGTCCTGTTAGATGAAGTGTTCAATTGAATGGCTGCTCAGACCCATTCCGCTATTGCTGTGGCTGGCCGGGGCGTTCCCGACGGCGTCGCTGGCGGAGACCGGGGCGCGCGACGCGCCCGGCGAGGGCGTGCAGTTTGACCTGGGCGTGTTGAAGGCGAGCGGCATCGATCCCGGCGTGGCGGAATACTTCAGTCTGGGCGCGCGCTTTGCGCCGGGCAGGAATCGGGTGTCCTTATTTGTCAACGGCGCCGGTCGCGGCGGCGCCGAGGTGAGCATAGACGAGGGCGGCCGCCTGTGCGTCGACGACGGATTCTGGACGGCAGCCGGCTTGCTGCCCGCGGACGGCCAACCGCCGGCGGAGGCTGGCTGCCGCGAGCTGACGGCTTTTTATCCGCAGGCGGTGGTCAAGCTGCGGCCGGAGCTGGCGCGGGTGGACATCCTGGCGCCCAGCGGCGCCTTGCGGCGCGAGCAGGAGCCACTGGGCGGCTACGACAGCGGCGGCACGGCCGGCCTGTTCAATTACGAGGTGCTGGCCATGCGCAGCAGCGGAGGCGGGCGGAGCCAGCAGTATCTGCAAGGTTTCACGGAAATCGGCTTCAATTGGCGGGACTGGATGGTGCGCAGCCGGCAAAGCTTCGCGCGCAACGAGGCGAGCAATCGTTTCCAGTATCTGTACAGCTATGCGCAGAAGACCCTGGTGGACAGCAAGGCCATCCTGCAAGTGGGCGAGTTGTCGCTGAACAACCCCCTGTTTGCCGGCGTGAATTTCTCCGGCGCGCAGTGGCTGCCGCAAGGGGCCTTGCTGCCGCGCGGCAATCAGCCGCAGGTCAGGGGCATCGCCCAGAGCGAGGCCCGGGTGGAGGTGAGGCAGGCCGGCGCTTTGGTGTACAGCACGCTGGTGCCGCCCGGCGCTTTCGAATTAAACGATGTGCCCATCCTGTCGGCGGGCTTCGATCTGAATGTCACCGTCACCGAAAGCGATGGCGGCCAGCACGCCTTCACCGTGCCGGCGGCGGCGTTTTTCGCCAGCCCGGGCGGCGACGTCGAGGGCTTCAATATGGCGGCGGGCAAGATGCGTCAGTTTGGCGGCCAGGACGGCGACACGCCGTGGTTGTTCTCCGGCAGCCGCAGTTGGCGGCTGGGCCGGGAACTGGACCTCAGCCTGGGCGGCCTGTGGTCCGAACGCTTTCATTCCGTCGGCGGGGCCTTGTCTTATCTGTTGAGCCCCGGGCTTGTGGCCGGCATGCGCGCGGTGGCCTCCCGCGACGGCGAGGCGGGGCGGAGCGGCGCGCAATACAGCGCGTCCTTGAGCGCGAGCTGGGGCGAGCGCCTGTCGGGCGCGTTGAACCTGAGCCGGCAGAGCGTCCACTTTCGCACGCTGTCGGATTACGCGGCTCGTCAACAAGAGGCGTCGGCCGCGCTGACGCAGTACGGCCTGTCCTTGTCCTACCACCATGAACTCATGGGCGCGTTCAGCCTGGGCGCGACCCGCTCGCATCACGGCGGCGACGCCTCGCAGCGCTTGAACGGCGGCTGGTCGCGGCGGATGTGGGGCGCCAATGTCTCTTTGAACGTGGGCCGAGATTTGAGTCGGGGCGCGGGCGCGCATCGCAATCAGTTTTACTTGAACGTGGATCTGCCGCTGGAGCGCGCCAGCCTGAGCGCGTATCTGCAACGCTATGGCCAAAGCCAAATTTTGGGGACCAGCTACCGCGAAGTCGTCAGCGACAGCTTGAATTACGGCGTGGCGGTGGATCGCGACGCGGACCGGAACAGCACCGGCTTCAACGGCAATCTGCACTGGATTCCGCGTTACGCCCAGCTGGGTTTGGGCATGAGCCAGCGCGGCGGCGCGCAGTCGTACAACGCCAGCCTGCGCGGCGGCGCGCTGCTGCATGAGGGCGGACTGACCTTCTCTCCCTATCCGCTGCGCGACAGCGTCGGGGTGCTGTCGGTGGGCGGCTTGCCCGGCGTGAAGTTCAGCACGCCCAGCGGCCCGGTGTGGAGCGATGGCGACGGCCATGCGGTATTGGCCAATCTGAACGCTTACGCCGATACCCGAGTGGAACTGCAGACGCCTAGCCTGCCGCGCAATGCGGACGTGGCGAACGGCTTGAAAGTGGTGCGCGCCGGACATGGCTCGGTCAGCCGGGCGGAGTTCTCGGTGCTCAAGACCCAGCGCTTGCTGATCCAGATCGCGGCGGAGGACGGCGAGGCCTTGGCGTCCGGCCTGAGCGTGGTGGATGGGGAAGGGCGTTTCATCACGCTCACCGGGAGCGGGGGCGAGGTGTTTCTGGATCAGGCGACCGCGCGGAACGGGCTGTATGTGGAGTCTCCGCCGAGGCGGCGCTGTCGCTTGGACTATGTCTTGCCGGACGAAGACGCTTCAGCCTTGTACCAAACCGTCAGGGCGCGCTGCGCTCCGGGTTCGCTGCTTGAAGCGGACGCGTCGGAGCGCGGCGCCGGAGACCGAGGAGTTGAGGGATGAGCATGGGGAAATGGGTTTTGATGGCGCTGACGGCCTTGAGCGCCGGCGCGGCGGCCGAGGAAGGGCCGTGCGCGTTGAGCTTGAGCACGCCCAATCTGGACTATGGCGTGCTGCCCTTGGCCGCCTTGCGAGAGGGCTTCGGCCGGGGTGAGCCGGGGGGCGGTCTAGAGGCGCGGACCTTGAGTTTGCAGGCCGTTTGCGAAGGGCCCCGGGCTTTGGCCCTGCGTTTCAACGGCCCGGCGGCGGACGCAGCCTCGTTCCGCTTCGGGCCTCAGGGCGCGGTGCGCCTGATCTTGCGCGCGGCGACGCTGGATGGCCGCGACGCCTATTTTCGCGTGGAGGGGGAGAGCGGCGGCGAGCGCCTGCGCTCGGCCCCGCTACGCCCCGGCCAACTGGTGCGGGTGTATCCGGACAGCGGCGGCGGGACGGGGCGGGCCTTGCGCTTGGAGCTGGAAGTCCAGCCGCTCTTGCCGGCCGGCGCGACGCATGTCCGCGAGCGGGAGCGCTGGCGGATGGACGGCGTGTTCGAACTGCAGGCCTCCGCCGCGGAATGAAGCGCCGGCCTCAGTCGCGCAGCGCGCGCAGCCAGTCCAGCCGTTGCCGCCAGATCACCGGCGCGGCGCTGAGCAGGTGCAGGGTGGCCAGGATGTTGAGCGCGGCGGTGGCCAGCAGCAGGATGGCGATGCTGTCGTAAAGCTTCAGCGCCAGCGCGCTGCCGATGGCGGCGGCCACCATGTAGAAGCCGTTGGCGATATTGTTGGCGGCCACGGCCTGAGAGCGGAAATCGTCCGGGCTGGCGGTTTGCAGCCAGGTGTACAGCGGCACGGTGAAGAAGCCGCCGAAGAAGCCCAGCAGCGCCACGTCGACCATATTGCGCCAGCTGCCGGCGCGGGCCAGGTAATCGGCCAGGCCGATCAGCTCGCCGCGGTAGTGCGGCAGCGCGGACAGCGCCAGATCGCCGCCGAACAGCGTCATGCCGACGCTGCCCACCAGCACCATGCCCAATTGCAGTTTGCCTTGCGACAGCTTGGCGCACACCACCGAACCCAGGCCGATGCCGATGGAGAACAAGGCCAGCAGCAGGGTGTAGACGGCGGCGTCCCCGCCCAGGTGCAGGCGGGTGAAGGTGGGCAGCTGGGTGGTGTAGACCGCGCCCATCAGCCAGAACCAGGAAATGCCGAGGATGGCGCAGCGCACGTCGCGGAGGCGCCAGGCGTCGCGCATCAGCAGCACGGAGTCTTTGAGGAAGTTGAAGGACAGCTTCAGCTGCGGCGCGCCGGGCCGGGCCGGCGGCATTTCGCGGCTGGCGCCGTAACCCAGCACGGCGGTGGCCAGCAAGGTGGCGGTGATCAGCAGCGGGCCGCCGGTGGTCAGCATGCTGCCGCCGATCTGGCCGATCAGGATGGCGAGAAAAGTGCCCATCTCGATCAGGCCGTTGCCGCCCACCAGTTCTTGTTCTTTCAGATATTGCGGCAGCACCGAGTATTTGAGCGGGCCGAAAAAGGCGGAGTGGGCGCCCATCAGGAACAGCGCGGAAAGCAAGAGGCCGGCGGAGTGCAGGAAGAAGCCGGTTCCGGCCAGCAGCATGATGGCGATCTCGGCCAGCTTGATCCAGCGGGCGATGGCGGCCTTGTCGTGGCGCTCCGACAATTTGCCGGCGGTGGCGGAAAACAGGAAAAAGGGCAGGATGAACACGCCGGCGGCCAGATTGACCAGTTGTTCCGGCGGCAGCCCGGCCAGGCTGAGTCCGTGAAAGCTGATCAGCACCACGATGGCGGTTTTCAGCAGATTGTCGTTGAAGGCGCCCAGGAACTGGGTGCCGAACAGCGGGAAGAAGCGCCGGGTGGCGAAGAAGGAAAAGCCTGCTTTCACGGGGATGCCGATCTTGTGTCATGAGCCGGAAACGCATGCTAGCGGATTCGCGCCGGCCTGTCAGCCGAGCGGCGGCGGGTTTTCCGTATAATGCGGCGCATGAAGCTACGTCTGTGTTGTTGCCTATTGATCTGCCACGCGGCCTGGGCCGGCGAGCTGTCGTCGCGGCTGGACGCCGCCTTGGCCGAATCGCGGCCGGCGCGGTCTTTGGCGCTGACGCGGATTCAGTCGCTGGACGAGGGGCTGATCGCGCCGGCGTCGTTGCAGCCGGCCTGGTCCCGCTACAGTCTGCGCGCCTTGCGGCAGCTGGAGGCGCACGAGCGCCGCTGCGAGGGGGATCTGTCTGCCCTGCCGGCGCTGTGGCGGGATTTCGAACGTCGGCGCTGCGCGGACGGACGTCTGCCGGACGACTGGCTGCGTCTGCATCCGGTTCATCCCTTGGGCGGCAGCAGCGCCGTGCACTGGCGGCAGGGCCGGCCGCGGGCGGCGGCGGCGGACTGGCTGCATGTGCGCGAACGCGACGACGATCTGGGGCTGTTGGGCGGGCTGTCTGACGACAATCTGGACGCCTTGCTGGCCGGCGCGCGTTGGCTGTGGCAGGACGGCGCGCTGTGGCGGCTGCGGGACGGCCAATGGCGGCTGTACCCGGCCGCCGCCTGGCGGGAACGGGCGGAAGCGGCCGGGGTCAGGGTGTCCGCGGCCGGCGCGGGCGCCTGCGCGGAGCGCCAGGACGGACTGTGCTTGAACCCGACGCCGGCGCCGGCCTGGCCCTGGCGGGCTTTACTGGCGGGCCTCGCCGGGCTGGCGCTGGCCGCCGGCGGCTGGCTGGCCTGGCAGCGGCGGCGCCTGGAACGGGAGCGGCGTTTCGCCTTGCAGATGCTTACTCATGAATTGCGCACCCCCATCGCCGGCCTGGCCGGCGTGGTGGAGGGGCTGCGCCGGGATTTCGACCGCCTGCCGGATTCCGCTCAAGATCAGTTCGGACATTTGGCCGGCGGCGTCAGCCGCCTGCGTCAGTTGGCCGAAGCCAGCCGCCATTACTTGTCCGCCGAACGTCTGGACGAAGGGCGGCAAGCGGTGCGGCTGGCGGAATGGCTGGACGCGATCGCGGAGCGGCATCAGGCCGCGTTTTGTCTGAACGAGGACGCGACCGTGCTGTTGCCGGCCTATTGGCTGGGCTTGTGCCTGGACAATTTGCTGGCCAACGCGCGCCGGCATGGCCGGCCGCCCTGGCGCGTGCAGGCAGATTGGGACGGCCGCAATTTGACGCTGACGGTGTGCGACGGCGGCCGCCTGAGGGATTACCGGCTGCGCCGACTGGCGCGGCGCGACGGCGGCGGCGAGGGCATGGGGCTGGGTCTGGCCATCGTCCGGCGGGTGCTGAAGCGGCTGGGCGGCCGGTTGAGCCTGTCCGGGCCGCCCACGCGCTTTAGCTTGCAACTGCCCGTCAAGCGGGCGCCGCGACAGGATTCCCCGCGATGAACACCTTGCTCTTGATTGAAGACGACGCAACGCTGGGCGACGGCCTGAGCCGCTTTCTGGAGGACGCGGGTTATCGCTGCCTGTGGCTGCGGCGGGCGGAGGATGCGGCCGCGCAGTGGCTGCGCGCCGATCTGGTCATCCTGGACCGCAGCCTGCCGGACGGCGACAGCCTGCGGCATTTGCCCGGCTGGCTGGCGCAGAAAGCCTTGCCGGTGATCGTGCTGACGGCGCGGGTGGAGGTGGGCGACCGGGTGGCCGGGCTAGAGGCGGGCGCGCGCGACTATCTGAGCAAGCCTTTCGCCCATGCCGAGTTGCTGGCGCGGATTCGCGCCCAGTTGCGGCCTTTGGGCGACGGCAGTCTGAGCCTGGGGGCCTTGAGCCTGCAGCCGGCCAGGCAATCGGCGAACTGGCAAGGACGGGAGGTGGCGTTGACGCGCACCGAGTTCGAACTGCTGGCGTTGTTGGCGCGCATGGCCGGACGAGTGATGAGCCGCGACGAATTGCTGAATCAGGTCTGGGGTTACGACAGCTTTCCGTCCACGCGCACCGTGGACACTCACATCCTGCAATTGCGGCAGAAGCTGCCCGGCATCGCCATCAAAACCGTGCGCGGCGTCGGCTACCGTTTGGAGAAGAACTGATGCTGCGCGCATGGTGTTTGTGGCTGGCGCTGGCCGCGCCGGCCGTCGCGGATCCGCTGGCGGCCTTGAACCGCGCCTTGCTGGGCGCGGACGACGCGGCCGCCTGGCAGGCGCTGTCCGAGAGCTGGCCGGCCTTGCGCAGCCAGGCGCAGCGGCAAGCCTGGGCGCAGGCCTTGGCGGCGCTGAGCGCCGAGCACTGCGGCAAGGACGCGCCGCTAACGCTGCCGGCCTGGCTGCCGCAGCTGACGCTGGAGCTGGCGCAGCGCGACATGCCGCTGGCGCGCGCCTACCGGGTGGTGCTGAGCGGCCGCGGCGCGCTGGAGGACGCCCGGCTATTGGACGTTCAGGGGCATGATCTGCTGCGCGGCGGCTTGCTGGAGCGGGAAGACGGCCAAGGCTTCCGCCTGGAAAGCGCGGACCTGAGCCGGCCGCTGGCGGCGGGCGCTTACCGCTTGCAGCTCAGCGCCGCCGGCCGGCAATGGCAGGCCGAACTGGCCTTGCCTGAGGTGGCCAATCTGGATTGGCTGTCGCGCAGCCCGCTGGCGGTGTCGCGCTTGCCGCCGCCGCGCGCGGCCTGCGCCCAGCCCTGGCTGGAGCAATCGCTGTTGCGTCGCAGCGACTACAGCTTTGTCTGGTGGCGGCGGCGCGAGCTGGGCGAGGCGCTGCGCTGGCCGCCCGGCCGGGGCGAGTTATGGCAGAGCGTGGCCCTGGTGCGCGCGGAGGCGCGCGGCCAATTGGTGTTGAGGCTGGCGCACCGTCAGGTGGGGCCGCGCTGAAATCCTGACATTGGCCTGACAATCGGGGCGGCCTTTGCCTTTTTAATCTCTCCGTCTTGATTCCCATACGGAGAGTGCCCGCAATGCCGATATCCCCTCATTCCCTTGTTTTTGCGCTGGCGGCGATGTGTCTGCCCCTGAGCGCCTGGGCGCAGATCCGGCTGGAGAACGCGCAATGGAGGGTGGCGCTGGACCCGGCCACCCTGGCGGTGACCGCGACGCCGGCCGGACAGCCGCCGCTGACGGTGTCGAGCGGCGGCCCGGCGCGCGCGGTGGCGGATCTGAACGCGGACGCGGCCGGCGCCGCCTGGTCCTGGGAGCGCGGCCGTTATCGCTTGAGCGCGCGCCTGGACGGGCCGGACCTGACGCTGACGGTTCAGGCCGGAGCCGGCGCCGTGGAGACCGTGCCGCTGCTGCGGCAGCCGGCGGCGGCGATGGGGCGCGGCTTGCTGCTGCCCTTGGCCGAGGGCAGTTATGCGCCGGCCGGCGACCCGCTGTGGCTGGATTTCCTGCCGCGCTTCGCCGGCGACGGGCTAAACACCTCGGAAAACCTCAGCCTGCCCTTGTGGGGCATGGACTATGGCGCGAGCAGCCTGCATTGGCTGCTGCTCAATCCCTTCAACAACCGTTTGAAGGTAAGCCGGGACGGCGCCGGCCTGGGGCTGGCGCTCAGCCATGATTTCAACGCCTTGAACCGGCGGGAGCCGATGACCTTGCTCTTGCACCTGGCGGACGGGGACCTCTTGGCCGGGGCCAAGCGTTATCGGCAATGGCTGATCGGGGCGGGGCGTTTCGAAAGCCTGGCCGACAAGATGCGCGCGCAGCCGGAAACCGCCAAGCTGGTGGGCGCCAGCCATGTCTATCTATGGGGCAACGATTTGCTGGGCGCGGAGGATGTGCGCGACTGGGGACGCTGGCTGAGCTTGCTGCGCGGCGACAGCGCGCTGGCGCGGCGGCTGAGAGGGCGCTTCGACGCCGAAGCCGCCGCGGCGCTGCGGACGGCCTCGGCCCGGCCCGACGCCTACCAGCGCCGGGTGCTGTTGGCGGCCTTCAATCAGGCGGCCACGGCGGAGGCGCGCGCCGGCTGGTTGAGCGCCGCGCCGGCGTGGAACAAGCTGGCCGAGCCTTACCGCCGCCTGCGGCGCGAGGTGAGGGAAGTGTTCGGCGCGGCCTTGGGCGAGCCTGACGATTGGGGCGGCGGCTTGTCGCTCCGCACACTGCGGGCCTTGCGCGCGGCCGGCCTGGAGCGCCTGTGGCTGGGCATGGACAATTGGGAGGGCGGCTTGTGGCAGCCGCAAGCGATGAAGGCGGGCGTGCGCGCCGGCTATCTGATGGCGGCCTACGACTCCTATGAAACCGCCTTGCCGCCGGGGCAGCGCGAGGATTGGCTGACGGCGCAGCAGGGCGCCGCCGCGTACCGGAACTGCGGTATTACCTTGGCCAGCGGCCGGCGCAAGAGCGGATTCCAGCAGTCCGGCTATTACACCAACCCGGATTGCGTGCGGCCGGTCTTGCGTCAGCGCAGCCAGGCGCTGCATCAGGCGCTGGGTTTCAACAGCTGGTTTCTGGACGCCTACGCCACCGGCATGGTGTTCGACGATCATAGCCCCGGCCGGCGGACCAGCCAGGCCGGCGTGGCGGCCGGCAATGAACGCAGCATGGCCTGGGTGCGGGACCGCTTCGGCGTGCCGGTGGGTTCGGAAAACGGCAACGCCGCCACCTCGCGCGGCATCGCCTTCGCGCACGGCATGCAGGTGCCGGTGCTGGGCTGGGGCGATCCCGATCTGCAGAAAAATCCCAAATCGCCGTACTTCCTGGGCCGCTGGTTTCCGGCGAATCAGCCTGAGGTGTTTTTTCGCTCCGTGCCCCTGAAACAGCCGTATCTGAATATTTACTACCAGCCGGGCTACCGCTTGCCGCTCTACCAGGCGGCGTTCCACGACTCCATCGTCACCAGCAATCACTGGCTGTACGACAACCTGAAGTTCAGCAACGCCTATGCCGACAATCTGCTGACGCAATGGCTGTACAACACGCCGCCGCTCTGGCACCTGAGCGCGGAGAGCCTGGAGAAGCGGCTACCGCTGATGCGCTGTGCCGATCAGGTGTTCCGGCCGCTGCACCGGCAACTGGCGACCCAGGCCATGACTGGTTTTGCCTGGCTGACGCCGGACCGCTTGTCGCAACAGACCCGCTTTGCGGACGGCAGCCGCTTGACGGTGAATTTCAGCGCCGAGCCGCGGCAGCTGGAAGGACGCGAACTGGCCGGCCGGGCGATGCGGGTGCAACTGTCCGGGCAGCCGGAGCGCACGGTTTCCTTAAAGGATTGCGAGCCGGCTCCGGCCTGATGGACCGCGGTTTGGCCCGGTGTTCCGCAGGCATGAGTTAAATGCATTGATTTAATCGTCTATCTGATTTTTACACATGTCATAAAAATATCGTGCCACACAGCGCATTGGCAAAATGACAACGCGCCGCTGTAAACGCCACAGCGGCGGCCTGCGCGCCGCCATCGGGCGTAAGCCTTTGCCGGCGGCCTTTCCGGCCGCTGGCGGCGCGGCGGTTTTCATCCAGAACGCCGCCGTGGGCGGAAAGACGGTATGTGACGATTCATGATGTCGATTGACCGTCTGTAATAAATGCTCCAAGCATCGTGTCAGGCCATATGACAAATAGTCTGCGGCTGGATGATCTGCCGAAAGCGTGTCTAGAGAAGCGCGCTAAGCAGGTTAGACACATGACTGGAGAAATCATGAGAACTAGCAAGAAGAAGTTGGTGCTGGCCCTGGCCCTGGCAGGCCTGGGCGGCCAAGCCGGCAGCGTTTGGGCGGCGGAATCGAGCAGCGGCACCCTGGACCGGGTGGAAATCACCGGGTCCAACATCAAGCGCAGCATCAAGCAGGAAAAAGCGCTGCCGGTGACGGTGGTTCGCACCGAGGAAATGAGCAAGCAGGGCTTCACCACGGTGGAGCAGGTGGTGAATTCGCTGGCCAGCAACCAGTCCAGCATGGTGGGGGCTTCGTCGGTGCAGACGGTGTCGGGCGGCGCCTCCTACGCCAGCCTGCGCGGCCTGGGCTCGCAGTACACGCTGGTGCTGCTGGACGGCCGCCGCGTCGCCAGCCAGGCGATTGGCGGCTACGCCACGGATTTGAACGCCATCCCGCTGTCGGCGATTGAGCGCATCGAGGTGCTGCGTGACGGCGCCTCCGCCATCTACGGCACCGACGCCATCGGCGGCGTGATCAACTTCATCACCAAGAAAAGCTATCAGGGCGTGACGGTGGCGGGCGAGCTGGTGTCCACCGACCACAAGGGCGGCAATACCGGCAGCGCCAGCATCACCGCCGGCATCGGCGATCTGAACAAGGACGGCTACAACGTTTACGGCTCCCTGAGTTATCAGAAGCTGGACGCCATCACCACGCTGAACCGTTCCTTCGCCAACAAATACCTGACCGCGGACAATCTGAGCGGCCGGGTCTTCCCGTCCAACTTCACCTACAAGGGCAATGCCTACAACCCGACGGCGCCGAATTGCAAACCGCCGTACGCCAAGCCGATAGACGCCAACTCCTGTGGCGAGAACGCCACCCTCTACATGGACTTGACGCCGGAGGTGGAGCAACTGACCGCCTTCGCCAAGGGCACCAAGCAGATTGGGGAGCATACCCTGTCGCTGCAGTACATGGGCGCGCGCAACCTGAGCACCACGCGCATCTCGCCGGCACCGCTGGCCAAGATCGCCACCCTGAAGGCGGGCGACAAGTATTATCCGACCCATTTGCCGGACGGCACGCCCACCGACGGCAGCGATGTGGTGATCAACTCGCGCGCGGTGCCGCTGGGGCCGCGCGTGACCGAGAGCCTGTCCACCACGCAGCGGCTGGCTTTCAACGCCGAAGGCTTGCTGGCGGGCTGGGATTACCGCGGCGGGGTGGCCTACTCCGAGAACAAGACCATCATCAATTACAAATCCGGCTATGTGCACGGCGACAAGATCGCCGCCGCCTTCCAGGACGGCACCATCAACCCCTTCGGCGATTCCGCGCCGGGCGCCTGGCAGAGCGCCGAGCTGAAGGGCGACGGCTGGATCGCCAAATATCAGACGGTGATGGCGGACTTCAAGGTCAGCAAGGAGGTGTTTCAGTTGCCGGCCGGCATGGTGGCGACGGCTTTCGGCGTGGAAACCCGGCGGGAGAAGCTGGACAGCCAGATCCAGGACATCGCTCAGTTCGCGCTGGGCTCCGGCATCGCCGATTCCAAGTCCACCAGCGGCAGCCGCGGCGTGACCGCGGCCTATGTCGAAGCGGACATCCCCATCTTCAAGAACTTCGACGCCCAGCTGGCGGCGCGTTACGACCGCTACACCGACTTCGGCAGCTCCTTCAACCCCAAGATCGCCGTCAAGTATCAGCCTATCCCCCAGGTCTTGTTCCGCTCCTCGGCCAGCAAGGGCTTCCGCGCGCCGACGCTTTACGACGTGTTCACGCCCAATAGCAAGACCTATACCGCCAACAAGTTCAACGACCCCTTGCGCTGCCCGGGCGGCACGCCGGCCAACGGCGGCAACAAGGTGGACGATTGCAACACCCAGTTCGAAGCCTTGCAGGGCGGCAACAACAATTTGTCGCCGGAGAAGGCCAGCTCGCTGACCTTCGGCATCGTGATCGAGCCGATCAAGGAAATCACCGCCAGCGCGGACTTCTGGTGGACCACGGTGAAGGACACCATCGGCGCGCTGGATCCGGGCGTGATTTTCGCCGATCCGGGCAAGTACGCGGACAAGTTCGTGCGCAACCCCGACGGTTCGCTCAACCATGTGATCACCACCACCCAGAACCTGGGCACTTTGAGCGCGGCCGGCGTGGACATCAGTCTGGCTTTCCGTCTGCCCAAGATGGCTTGGGGCAATTTCGGCGTCAATCTGGACGGCACCTACACCTCCAAGTACCAGCAGCAAATGGAGCCTAAGGGCCCTTATCTGAGCTCGCTGGGCGGTTGGTATCAGAATATTCTGCAGCCGACCTTGCGCTGGAAGCACAGCCTGGCGTTCAACTGGGCCCAGGGGCCGTGGAGCGGGGTATTGGTGCAGAACTACTCGTCCGGCTACACCGACCTGAATCCCAACGATGAAGGCCATAATGTGCGCCCGTACTCCAACTGGAACCTGTCCGGCAGCTATGTGTGGGACAAGAAGCTGACCATTACCGCCGGCATCCGCAATCTGTTCGACCAGGAGCCGCCGTTTAGCAACCAGACCAAAACCTTCCAGTACGGCTTTGATCCGGTGGTGGCGGACCCGGTGGGGCGCGCCTACTTCCTGAAAGCCAGCTACAAGCTCTAAGCCTCGCCAAGGCGGTTTGATCAAGCCCCGTCGCGCCGTTTGGCGCGGCGGGGTTTTATGTTTTTGGAATGAATTTGGCTGGGGGCATGCTGCTAAGTTGGCGTGGTTTAGATTGGATATGAATGTTTTTTTACATGCCTGCCATTAAAAAAACGAATGCATAAGTTTTTGCAAAATTAGTCTAATCTGAAATTCTTGTACGAATTTGTCGTAAAAATGCAAAAAAGCAACAATGGCAAGTTGTTCTCACCATGGAAAATGACATGGAATTAGCGGCTTTCTGTAAAAGCTGCTGGCAAAAATCAGGGGCATAGTCTATTGATTTTCAAGCGCTAACATGATTTTTGCGCATTTCTCCGTCAAAAGGCGCGTTTAAACGGGGCGCCGGACGAGCAGGATCGCCCCTCAACAAATATTGACGGGGGGCAACAATCCTTAACACACTCGAAACACGGTCATGACGTTCGATTGTCGACGACCTGCAGTATCCAGCAAACGTTCGTCAGAAGCGCTGCTGGTTTCCGTGTGCAGTTAAGGAGAAATCAAGTTGAGAAGTCAAAAGAAGCAGCTAGTGCTTGCCCTGGCCATGGCCGGCATGGCGAGCCATGCGCCGTTCGCATTCGCCGCTGAGGCGAACTCCGGTCAACTGGACCGGGTGGAGATCACCGGTTCCAACATCAAGCGCAGCATCAAGCAGGAAAAGGCGCTGCCCGTCACCATTCTCAAAACCGAAGACCTGGCCAAGCAGGGTCTGACCACGGTGGAGCAGGTGGTCAACAGCATCGCCGCCAACCAGTCGTCGCAAGGGGCCAGCGCCTCGGTCGGCGCGTCCTCCGGCGGCGGCTCTTTCGCCAGCTTGCGCGGCCTGGGCAATCAATACACGCTGGTATTGCTGGACGGCCGCCGCATGGCCAATCAGGCGATTGACGGCACCTCCGCCGACCTGAACGCCATTCCGCTGTCCGCCATCGAGCGCGTGGAAGTGTTGCTGGACGGCGCCTCCGCCATCTATGGCACCGACGCCATCGGCGGCGTGATGAACTTCATCACCAAGAAGAGCTTGAAGGGCTTCAGCATCGGCGGCAGCCTGGCCAATCCGCAGCATGGCGGCGGCGATGAAAAGCGCGTCAACGCCTCCTACGGCATCGGCGACTTGAACCAGGACGGTTTCAACGTCTACGGCGCCATCGACTACCTGAAGCAGGATATGGTGATGGCGGGGCAGCGCGACTACGCCCATCAGGTCAACAAATTCACTGGTACCAGCGCTAGTGCATGGCCGGGCAATTATATCGATGGCATCACCGGCAAGTGGGTGGCGCCGTCCGCTCCGAATTGCCGCCCGCCGTTTTCCCAATACGTCAGCGACGCTAAGCAGGGTAACCGATGCTTGGAGTACTACTCCCTGTATCCCAGCATCATCCCGCAGGTGGAGCAGATTTCCGGCCTGATCAAGGCCACCAAGCGCATTGGCGACAACCACGAGCTGTCGCTGCAGTACACCCGGACCGAAACCATCACCACCGCGCAGAACGCGCCGCTGCCGACTGCCGGCGACATCACCCGCGCCAACGCTGTGGACCCGAGCAAGCGCGACAAATTGTATGTGCGCACCATTCCGCTGGGCAATCGCGAGACCGAGGCCAACTCGGTCACGCAGCGCCTGATGCTGAATATGGAAGGCCTGATCGCCGGTTGGGATTACCGCGCCGGCATCGGCCGTTCGGAAAACCTGATCAAGGAAAACCTGACCTCCGGCTACGTCAGCAAGAGCAAGATGCAGTCCGCGGTCGATAGCGGCGCTTTGGATCCGTTCGATCTGTCCGGCAATAATTTGGCAGTCTGGCGCTCGGTGGGCATGACCGGCCAGACCAAGGAAGCCAAGTCCACCATCGACATGGCCGACATCAAGGCCAGCCGCGAAGTGTTGCAGCTGCCGGCCGGCATGTTGGCGATCGCGCTGGGCGCGGAAGTGCGCCGCGAGTCCTTGAGCACGATCTACAACAAAGCGGTGACCCGCGACGCTTTGAGCACAGGCCAGGACAAGACTGAAGATTCCAGCGGCAGCCGTTCCGCCTACGCTTTCTACGGCGAGGCGGACATTCCGGTGCTGAAGAACCTGGATGTGCAACTGGCCGCGCGTTACGACCACTACAGCGATACCGATAGCTCGCTCAACCCGAAAGTCGCCTTCAAGTTCCAGCCCAGCTCGCAAGTGATGTTCCGCGGCTCGGCCAGTACCGGCTTTCGAGCTCCGTCGCTGTACAATATCTACCGACCGAACCAGTTACAGCTAACCCGTAGCTATGTTGATTATGGCGCTTGCCCTGACGGCGTGAATCCGGTACCAGGCGCGGATAGCTCGGCCTGCTCTGATATGCAGCGCAATAAGCGTATTGCGGGCAACAAGAAGCTGGAGCCGGAGAAGTCGTCCTCGCTCTCCTTTGGCATGGTGATCGAGCCGGTCAAGGACTTTACCGCCAGCGCGGATTTCTGGTGGACCATGATCAAGGGTCAGATCAATATTCTGGATGAAAGCGCCATCTTTGCCGACCCGGCCAAGTATGCGAATCGTTTTGTTCGCGACAGTAGCGGTAATCTGTCCTACATCATCGACGACTACGACAACCTGGGCAATCTGAGCACCGCTGGCGTCGACATCAAGCTGAACTGGGTATTGCCCAAGACTTCGGTTGGCACTTTCACCGCGACGTTGGACGGCACTTATCTGTCCAAGTACTCCTATCAGACCGAGAAGAACGGCCCGTATTACAGCAACCTGGGTACTTTCCAGGATGGTGGCCCCACCTTCCGCTGGCAGCACAACCTGACCCTGGGCTGGTCCTATGGTCCGTGGAGTACGATGCTGGCGCAGAACTACAAGTCCGGCTACACCGATTCCAATCCCTACCTGAAGCAGGGGCAGCCTTTCCATCAGGTAAGACCGTACTCCACCTGGAATCTGTCCGGCTCCTACGCCTGGAACAAGCAACTGACCGTGACCGCCGGCATCAAGAACCTGTTCGATCAAGAGCCGCCGTACTCCAACCAGATGACGCGCACCACGCAGCAGAACTACGATCCGCGCTTTACCGATCCGATGGGCCGTTCCTTCTTCCTCAAGGCTAATTACAAGCTCTAAGACGGCGGGAAATTGGATGGGGCGGACTGGGTCCGTCCCGTTCTCGGGCCCGGCGGCGCGCCGCCGCCGGGCGAATCAGAAGACAGTGGATATAAACATGACGAGCATCACAGCCAGAGGAATCGGCGGTCCCCCGCCCAAGCGCCGCATCGCGGGCTTGGTCGGCG
>NZ_JAMZGH010000048.1:0-47765 GCF_024158805.1 Chromobacterium sp. S0633
CGCTTGGGCGCGGCCAGCAGGCCGCGCCAGGACGCCGGCGCGGCGCGCCCCCGTCGCCACAGCCGCGCGCGCCGGAGCAGCCCGGCGCTCAGCAGCAGCGCGCCCAACCAGAACAGGCCGCTGAGAAGGTAGGGAAAACTCATGTCAGAAATCCTTGGCCAGCCGCAGCGCGTCGTAGAGCGCGCCGTGGATGTTGTGCATGGAAACGCAGTCGCCGACGCGGAACAGCAGGAATTCCCCGGCCGCCAGCGGCCAGTCCAGACAGGGCTGCGGCTCGGCGGCGAACAGCGCCCGCACATCGGTCTGGCCGCGGTTGCGCGACAAGGGCTTCAGTTGCCCGTACAGGGCGTCGTCCGGCAGCACGCCGTTGTCTATCACCACCTGGTCCACCGCCCGCTCTTCCAGCGCTTCGGTGTATTCGTTGCGCAGCACGGCGATTTTCTTGTCGCCTTCGGCGTAAACCGCCTCCAGCCAGACATTGGGGGTGGGGATGATGCCTTGGGCGTACAGGCGGCGGTAGAAGATGGGAAAGGTGGTGCCGCCGGTGTCGTCGCCCACCTTCACGTCCGGCGTGACGATTTCCACCGTGCTGCCGCGGCTGGCCAGATAGTCGGCGACGCCGAAGCCGGCGTGGGTGCTCAGCGCGTCGTAGACCAGCACGTTGCGGGCCGGCTCCACTTGGCCGGACAGGATGTCCCAGCTGCTGACGGCCAGCCCCTCCGCCACGCCCCAGGCCGGCACCTGGCCGGTGTGCGGCCGGCCGCCGGTGGCCAGCACCACGATATCCGGCCGCTCGTCCATGATCATGGAGCGGTCCGCCGCCGCGCCCAGCCGGCGGTCCACGCCCAGGCGCTGGGTTTCCATGTCCAGCCAGCGCACGATGCCGGCCATCTGTTCACGCTGCGGCGCGCGCGCCGCCAGCAGGATCTGACCGCCCACCTGCGGCTGCCGCTCGAACAGCACCACCTCGTGGCCGCGCTCGCGCGCCACCCGCGCCGCCTCCAGCCCGGCCGGCCCGGCGCCCACCACCGCCACCCGGCGCGGCCGCGCCGCCCGGGAGATCAGATGGGGCATGGTGGACTCGCGGCTGGTGGCGGCATTCTGGATGCACAGCACGTCCTGGCCGTAGTACTGGCGGTCTATGCAGTAATTGGCGCCCACGCACTGGCGGATCTGGTCTTCCTTGCCATCCCGGATCTTGATCACCAGATGCGGATCGGCCATGTGGGCGCGGGTCATGCCCACCATGTCCACCATGCCGGCGGCCAGGATGCGTTCCGCCTGCACCGGGTCGCGTATGCTCTGCGCGTGCATCACCGGCACCTTGGACACCGATTTGATGCCGGCGGCCAGATGCACGAAAGGCTCGGGCGGCAGCGCCATCGGCGGCATGCAGTTGGCCAGGCTGTTGTGAGTGTCCGCGCCGGAGCCTATCACCGACAGGTAGTCGATCAGCCCGGTTTCGGACATGGCGGCGGCAATCTCCTTGAGCATGTCGTGGCTGAGGCCGTCTTCGTGGAATTCGTCGCCGCTCATTCTCAGGCCGACGCAGAAGTCCGCGCCCACCTCGGCGCGCACCGCCTGCAGCACCTCCATGCCGAAGCGCAGCCGGTTGTCCAGGCTGCCGCCCCATTCGTCCTCGCGCTGATTGGTGCGCGGGCTCCAGAACTGGTCGATCAGGTGCTGGTGGGCGGCGGCGATTTCGATGCCGTCCAGGCCGGCGGCCTTGACCCGCCGCGCCGCCAGCGCGAAATCCGCGATCACGCGATGGATGTCCTCCGTCTCCATGATCTTGGCGTTGCCGCGGTGCACCGGCTCGCGCACGCCGGAGGGGCTGAGCAGATGCGGCCAGTGTTCGCCTTGATAGCTGGAGCGCCGCCCCATATGGGTGGCCTGTATCATGATCTTGGCGCCGTGGCGGTGCACGGCTTCCGCCAGCCGCGCCAGCGGTTCTATCACCGCGTCGCTGGCCAGGTTCACCGATTTCCACCAGCCCTGCGGGCTGTCGATGGACACCGGGCTGGAACCGCCGCAAATCGCCAGCGCCAGGCCGCCCTTGGCTTTTTCTTCGTAGTAGCGGATGTAGCGCTCGCCCGGCAGGCCGCCGGCTTCGGCGTAGACCTCGGCGTGGGCGGTGCTGACGATGCGGTTGCGCAAGGTCAGCCGGTTCAGGGTGATGGGTTCGAACAAATGCGGGTAAGACATGGCCGGCTCCTAAGGGTCTGTTGACGTATGTTTTCCCCGCCGCGCTGACCGAGAAAAGTGCGCTCTACAAGGCGAAGGGCGCAGGCCTTGGCAAACCAAGGCCAAGCCTGACAACGCCGTAGAGGGGGCGTTCCTCGGTCAGCCCTCCGGGTTCGTCCCCAGCCTGTGCCTCGCTTTGTCGACCGCCTCAAGCAGTGAATAACACTGCGGCGAGGCGGCCTTCGCGCGCCGCATCCGGCTGGGGACGAACGCAGCGGTAAAACATACGTCAACAGACCCTGACTACAAGGGGTGGACCGTGAACGCGCAGTACGGCGCGCCCTGCCCGGCGCACTGGCTTTCGCGGCAGACGGTGCGGTAGTCGCGCCCCAGGCTTTCCCCCACCCAGTCCATCGCGCCGGCGAACCAGCCGGCGAACAGATAGCAGGCCATGTGCTCGCTTTGCGGCGCGCCGGCCTCGCCCTGGGCCAGCACGAAACAGGAGTGGTCCAGCCGGATATGGGCGTTGCCGCTGGCCACGTCGGCCTCCAAAAAGCGGAAGCGGCCCCAGCCGCGCAGGGACAGCCGGCTCAGGTAGTGCTCGAACACGGCCAGGCCGGCCAGACCGTGGGTGGCCGCCTCGCTGGCGCACCAGAAGTGGGCGGAGCGATGGCCGGCCTGATAGAGCGCGTCCGCGTACTGGTAACGGCCCAGCGCCGCCTCCATGGCCAGGTGGTTGTTGATGAAGAAATGACGCGGCACGTACAACATGGGCAGGCCGTTGGTGCGCCAGACGCCGCTGTCGGGGTCCACGTCGATGGGAAGTTGCGGTTGCATGCCGTTCTCCTGAAAACCTGTTCAAGGTCTGCTGCGCTTCGTCGGACATGGCGCGGTCAGTACGGCTTCGAATGCCCATATGCCGCATGACCCTTCCGCTTCCTCAGCGGTTTTCGCCTTGTCTCGCCCTTGCTCGCCAGACGGTGAACCGGCTCTGAGCAAGTCGGGCGCAGCCCGTCATTGCCGGCATCTTGCCGCAGGCCATTCCGGGCCGGAGCCGTCGGCGCGACCGGTTTTTGCCCATTGCCGACACCTCGCGGCGCGGGCGCAAAAAAGGCGGACCGCGGTCCGCCAAAGGGAGGCATGTCATTGAACGCGCAGTGGTTCAGGGCGCCCACTCCGCCACCCGCTCCGGATGGGCCCGAATCCAGGAGG
Source organism: Chromobacterium sp. S0633 (assembly GCF_024158805.1). Taxonomy (NCBI): domain Bacteria; kingdom Pseudomonadati; phylum Pseudomonadota; class Betaproteobacteria; order Neisseriales; family Chromobacteriaceae; genus Chromobacterium; species Chromobacterium sp. S0633. The sequence continues at coordinate 3,397 of NZ_JAMZGH010000048.1, forward strand.
CCGCCGCCGCCGCGGGTTTGGCGCCGGTTTCCACCGCCAGCATCAGCGGGCCGATCTCTTCCGGCCGCCAGCGGAAGCGCTGCAGAAAGGCCAGCACCCGCGGCGCCTTGGCGCTCAGGCCGGGATGGGCCACATTGTTGACGTGCTCGGCCTCGCCGAACACTTTTTGCGGGTCGTCGAGAAAACGCAACTTCCATTTGGCGAACATCCAGTGCGGCACCCAGCCGGTCACCACGATGGGCTTGCGGGCGTTGATCGCGCGCGCCAGTTCCGCCGTCATGCCCGGCCCGGAACTGGGCATCAGCGTCAAATTCAGCCGGTAGGCCTTGATCGCCGCCTCGGTCTTTTGCATCACCCCGGCGCCGGCGTCTATGCCGACGATGCGTCCCTGATACGCCGCGCGCTCGGCGTTGAGATCCCCTATGGCGCGGGCGGCCACATAGTCCGGCACCACCAGGCCGATGCGGGCGTCGACGTAATTGGGCCCCAGGTCCAGCACCTTGTCCTTGAACTGCCGGTAATACGCGCCCTGGGTCACCGGCAGCCAAGCCGACAGCGTGGCGTCCAGATCGCCGCGCGCCACGCCCTGCCACATGATGCCGGCGGCCACCGGCATCAGTTCCACCGGGTGGCCCAGCCGACCGCGAATGATCTGGGCCGCCACCTGGGTGGTGACCACGCTGTCCGCCCAGCCTTCGACGTAGCCGATCTTGATGAGCGGTTTGCCGGGCGTGGCCTCGGCCGCGCGGGCCGGCACGCACAAGAGCAGCAGTAGGATGCAACACCATTGCCTCAACATATTCGTTTCCTCCCTTAAGACCCGCTAAGCCAACCCCCGACCCTGCGTTGCGCCTGCTGGTACTGCCTGCGTCGGCGCGCCTTGGTCCAGCGTCTCTACGAGGTTTTGTTAGCGGCGCTAAAGCGGTTCAAGGTCTGATACAAGCTTGCCAGCGGCGTGAGAATGCCCATGCGCCCCATTCCGCGTCTTCCAGCGCTTATTGAATCTGCTCCGGCTTCACCACCAGCCAGTTGCGGTCCGCCGTCGCCGGCTGGCCCAGCTTGCGCTGCTGCCTGGCCGCTTCCCGGCTCCAGCTGCGGATCCGATCCCAATAACCCGCTTTGCGGTCTACCCAGAGCCGCAAGCCGCCCTTGGCCGTGTCGGTGCCGTTCAGCAGCATGTAGCCATCGGACTGCGGCGTGTCGCCGGCCACCAGCACCGGCTTGCGCCATTGGTCTATCCAGCCCAGGATGGTCCCGGCCTTGCCCTCGTACCAGGTCATCGGGTTCATCAGATAGGGGGTCAGTTCCAGGTCCAAATTGCGTTCCGGCTCATAGCCGCCGCGCTTGATCTGCAAACGCGAGGTGGTCAGCGCGCCGTTCGTTCGGTCTTTCAGCAGCAGGTTGACGCCCAGCACGTTTTGCGGCGGCGCCCGGTAGCCGTAGCGCGGATCGCTGGCCACCATGCGCACCAGTTCTTCGCTGGCCGCGGTCATCACGTAGACGGCGATGCCGTTCTCCTGCAGCTTGGTGTACAGCTCGACCATGCCGGTGAACACGCGCGGCGCCGACACGCTGCCCTCCACCGGCTTGCCCTGATGGAAGTACCTGACCGGCACCGGGGCGCCGCTGGCCATCAGCGCGTCCACCTGGGTCTTGAGTTGGCGCAGCGTCAGTCCGGAAAACACCTGCGCCGCCCAGGGGTAGCAGATCAGTTCGTCTATCTCGCACAGCCGCAGATAGTAGCTGTACAGGCTTTCCGGCCGGTCCGGCTCGTCGCGGAAGGGGATCAGCTTCAGGGACGGGTCCAGCCGCTCGCGGCTCAGCAAGCCCTTGGCCTCCATATAAGGAAGCAGCGCTTCTTCCAGATCGTAGCGATAGCTGGTGTTGTCCATGTCGAACACCGCGTATTCGCCCTTATGGGCATTGGCCTTGATCATGGCGTTCAACCGTTCCGCGATCTTGGGCGGCCAGTGCTTCAGTTCGGTCTCCGCCGCCGCCGGCTGGGTCCAAAGCGCGGCCGACAACAGCAAAGCCCCCAATACTTTAACTTGCTTCATAAGTCCTCCTGAATGTGCTTCGGATGCGGCGGGCCCGCCTTGAAACCTGTTCAAAGTCTGCTGCGCTTCAGCGATACGGCGTTGAAAACCAGCTCAAAATGCTCATGTACCACCTGTACATTCCGCTTTTTCGCTCGTTTTCGCCTTGTCTCGCCCTTGCTCGCGAGACTTTGAACGGCTCTTAAGAATGCGCCGCTTGCGCGCGAGGAGGCTCAACGCGGGATCAGGGCCGTGGCCGGGGGGCTAAGCCCCCCATACCTCGCCGAACACCCGCAACCAATTCTCGCCCAGCACTTTGCGGATCTTGCGCTCAGGCCAGCCGGCCCGCTGCATCGCCGCGGTCAGATTGGGCGTTTCGCCTATGGTGCGAATGCCTTCCGGGTTGAGGATGGTGCCGAAATCGGTCAGCCGGCGATACCGGCCTTTGTCGTGGGTGATCCAGTCGAAGAAGCCCTGATCGTAGCCCTGGGTGAAGTCGGTGCCGTAGCCGACGCAGTCTTCGCCCACCAGCGCGATCACGTAATCCATCGCTTCCACGTAGTCGTCCACGGTGGCTTCGATGCCGCGGCGCAGAAAGGGCGGAAACATGGTGACGCCGATGAAGCCGCCATGATCGGCGATGAAGCGCAGCTCCTCGTCGCTCTTGTTGCGCGGATGCGGCTTGAGGCCCGAGGGCAGGCAATGGGAGTAACAGACCGGCTTTTTCGATTCCAGAACGGCTTCGCGCGAAGTCAGGCCGCCCACATGGGACAGGTCCACCATGATGCCGACGCGGTTCATTTCCACAATGACTTCGCGGCCGAAGCCGGACAGGCCGCCGTCGCGTTCGTAACAGCCGGTGCCGATCAGGTTTTGCGTGTTGTAGCACAGCTGCACCACGCGCACGCCCATGTCGGCGAAGGCTTCGACGGATTCCAGCCTGTCCTCGAAGGCATGGGCGTTCTGAAAACCCAGGATGACGCCGGTGCGGCCCTCCGCCTTGGCGCGGCGGATATCCTCGACGCCGCGCACCAGGGTCAAGAGGTCGCCGTGCTCGCGGATCAGCCCTTTCATCTCGGCGATATTGTTCACGGTGTCCTGAAAGCCCTCCCACACCGACACGGTGCAATTGGCGGCGCTCAAGCCGCCGCGGCGCATGTCCTCGAACACCGGCCGCGCCCATTTGGCGATGATCAGTCCGTCTATCACCAGCGCGTCTGCGTGCAAATCCATTGCCATCTCCTCCTAGCTTGTCCACATCTCGGTCCAACTATCCCGCCGCAGCGCCGCGGACTTTGAATAATTTTTTAAGAGCTCTCGCTCAGGACCGCCGCCAACGCCGGCCGCGCCAGTTGCGCCCACAGCGGATGGCCGGCGTCTTCCGGCAGCTCGCACACCGCGAAGCCGTAAGGCCGGGCCGCGCGCCGCAACAGCAGCCAGACGTAGTCGGCAAAGCTGCGGCGGCAGACCACGAACACGCCGTCGCCGTCCAGGCGCAGCACTTGAACCGCCGCCTTGCCCAGCAAGGTGCCGACGCCCTGGCCGGGACGCAGCGCTTCGAAATCGTAGCCGCCCAGGTGGCGCAGCACGGCCAGGTGCGGCTCGCCGCACAGGTAGACGGCGGTGAAGCCGCCGCTGACGTCCAGCGCCTGGGCGAACAGGCGCTGCTCGGCGAAGCCCCGCTCCAGTGCCGGCAGCCAGCCGGCCAGGCGCTGGCGGCGGCTGATCAGCAGCCATTCGTCCGGCGACAGCCACAGCAGCGCGCCGCCCTCCCCCTGGCTCAAGGTCTTGGGCCGGCGCGGCGGCTCCAGCCCGGTGATCCGCGCCGTCAGCTCGAAAAACCCGGCCTCGGCGCCGTCGCCGCGCAGCAGCGCGTAGCCCAGATTGGGCGCTTCATTGCCCCAGACGCGGCCGTCGGCGCGGCGCGCTTCGGCCGCTTCCGGCAAATCCAGATGCCGCAAGGGCGATTCCAGCACAGGCTTGAATGTGGATTCAGACATGCTGACGCTCTCCTTCCTTGTCGACGAAGACCGCGGACGCCACCCGCGCCGGCGCGCTATGGCCCTGCCACCACACGTGCACGGTGTCGCCTTCGCGGCGGACGCCGTCCTTCAACACCGCCATGGCGATGGAGCGGCCCAGGCATTCGCTGTGGTAGCTGGAGGTGACATGGCCCTGCATCGCCGCCGGCGCGGCGTTCTTGCCGTCGTTGAGGATTTGCGCGCCTTCCGGCAACACCAGCCGCGGGTCCTCCGTCAGCAGGCCCACCAACTGTTTGCGGCCCGCTCCGGCGGTGTCGGCGCGCAGCAAGGAGCGGCGGCCGAGGAAGCTGAACGGCTTTTTCATGCCCACCGCCCAGCCCATGGCCAGATCGTTGGGGCTCATCGAGCCGTCGCTATCCTGGCCGACGATGATGAAGCCCTTCTCGGCGCGCAAGACGTGCATGGCCTCGGTGCCGTAGGGCGTGATGCCGAACTCGGCCCCGGCCCGCATCACCTCCTCCCACAGATAACGGCCGTAGCTGGCGTCCACATTGATCTCGTAAGCCAGTTCGCCGGAGAAGCTGATGCGGAACACCCGCGCCGGCACGCCGGCCACGGTGCCCACGCGGCCCTCCATGAACCGGAAGGCCTGAGGGTCGAGATCAATATCCGTGCACAGCTTGCGCAGCACCTCCCGGCTTTGCGGGCCCACCAGCGCCGTGGTGGCCCAGTGATCGGTGATGGAGCTGAAGCGCACCTTGAGTTCCGGCCATTCGGTCTGGTGCCAGCGCTCCAGCCAGCTGTAAACCCGGGCCGCGCCGCCGGTGGTGGTGGTCATGTGGAAATGGTCGTCCGCCAGGCAGGCGGTGACGCCGTCGTCCATCACCATGCCGTTTTCGTCCAGCATCAGCCCGTAGCGGCATTTGCCCGGCTCCAGCTTGCTCCAGGCGTTGCTGTAGACGCGGCCCAGAAACTCGCGCGCGTCCGGGCCGCGCACATCGATCTTGCCCAGAGTGGAGGCGTCCATCACCGCCACCCCCTGGCGGGCGGCGCGGCATTCGCGGCGCACCGCCGCGTGCAGGTCCTCGCCCGGCCGCGGGAAATACCAGGGCCGCAGCCACTGCCCCACCAGCTCGTATTCGGCCCCGCGCGCGGTATGGCTGTCGTGCATGGCGGTGTAGCGGCGCGGGTCGAAAGTTTCTCCGACATGGGCGCCGGCCAGCGCGCCGAAGCTGACCGGGGTGTAGGCCGGCCGGTAGGTGGTGGTGCCCACCTCGGCGATGGGCTTGCCCAGCGCCTCGGCGGCGATGGCGAAGCCGTTGACGTTGGACAGCTTGCCCTGATCGGTGCCGAAGCCCAGCGCGGTGTAGCGCTTGACGTGCTCGATGGAGCGGTAGTTTTCGCGCACCGCCAGATGGATGTCGGCGGCGGCCACGTCGTTCTGGAAATCGACGAAGGCCTTGGCGCCGACGCCTTCCCGCCGCCCGTCCGGCAAGCGGAAGATTTCACGCGGCGCGGCCACCTCCTCCGCCTCCACCCGCGGCGCGGCGCCCAGACCGCGCTGGCTTCCCCAGCCAAGCTGGGCCAGCATGGCGGCATGGCATTGGGCCAGGGCCTCGCCCAGCTCCCAGCGCCCGGTGACCGCACCCACGCAGACGACGCCGGGCCGGCCCGCGTCCGGGCAAACGAAGGACAGACGGTCCGGACGCCACAGCGGACGGCCGCCGTTGTGGCAGAACAGATGCACGGTGGCGCTGAGCCCGCCGGAGGAGAGCACGCCGTCCAGCTCCAGCCGCGGCCCCTTGCCGGCCACGCTCCGGCCATCCGCGGCCAGCTTCACCAAGTCCGCGCCGCCGACGCCGGCGCCGCCGTTCACCCGGGCGATGCCGTAACCGGCCAGCAGTTCCACGCCGGCATTCTGCGCGGCGCGGCTGCGCCAGGCCGCCGCGCCGGCTGGGCGAGCATCGGCCAGCGTCACCGCCGCCCCGGCCAAGGCCAGCTCCAGCGCCGCGTCGTAGGCGGCGTCGTTCTGGGTCTGCAGCAGCAGCCGGCGCCCCACCGCCACGCCGTAACGGTTCAAATAACTGTGGCCGGCGGCGGCGGTCATCACCCCGGGCAGATCGTTGTTGCCGAACACCAGCGGCCGTTCGATGGCGCCGCTGGCCAAGACCAGTTGGCCCGCGCGTATCTTGTGCAGGCGCTGGCGCGGCCGGGCCGGATCGCGCTCCGACGGCGGCAGGTGGTCCTGCAACAACTCCACCGCCAAGGCCAGATTGCCCTCATGCAAGGCGAAGACGGTGGCGCGCGGCAAGCGCTGGACATTGGGCAGCGCCGCCAGCTCCTGCAAGCGCTGCTGCGTCCATTCCATCGCCTCCAGGCCGTCGATGCGCAGCCGGCGCTCACTCAGCAGCCAGCCGCCCATCTCCGCCTGTTCGTCCAGCAGCAGCGTTTTCAGGCCGGCGCGCCCCGCCAGCGTGGCCGCCCACAAGCCGGCCGCGCCGCCGCCCACTACCAGCAGGTCCACATGGTGGTGCAGATGATCGTAATGCTCCGGGTCCGGCAGCCGCGGCGCTTGGCCGTAACCGGCGGCTTCGCGGATGCGGCGCTCGTAAAACGGCCAGGCCCCCGCCGGCTGCATGAAGGTCTTGTAATAAAAGCCCGGCGGCATGAAACGCTCCAGCCGGCCCAGCGCGCCCTTGAGCCGCATGCCCCAGGACGCGTCCCCCAAGCCGCTGAAGGCCTGCAAGCCTTGGTACAGCTCCACCTGGGTGGCTTTGAGATCCGGCGTGCTCAAGGCGCCGCTTTCCAGCTGGATCAAGGCGTTGGGCTCTTCCGCGCCAAAACCGACGATGCCGCGCGGCCGGCCGTACTTGAAGCTGCGGCCCAATAGCCGCACGCCGTTGGCCAGCAGCGCCGAGGCCAGGGTGTCGCCGGCGAAGCCGTGATAGGTCGCGCGGTCCAGGGTGAAGGCCAGCGGCCGATTGCGGTCGATGCGCTCGCCGGGACGATGGATGCGATAGCCGCTCACGCCTGATCCTCCTGCAAATAACGGGCCTTGCCCTCGGCCAGCGTCCAGCTGCCGGCGATCTCGTAGCTGACGGTGTGACGCCGGACGGCGAACACCTTGCGGCAGCCGGCGGCGTGCTGCCATTGCTCCCAATGCCAGCCGCGCGGGTTCTTGCGGCAGAACAGGTAATCGCCCCAGGCCTCGTCGTCCACCTGCTCCGGCGCCGCCGGGCGGACGATGAAGGCCTCCCCGGCGTAGTCGAACTCCTCCTCTTCCCGTGCCTCCCCGCAATGCGGGCAATGAATCAGCAGCATCGGCATCTCCCTCAATGCGCCACGGCGGCGGCGCCGTGTTCGTCTATCAAGCGGCCGGAGGCGAAGCGCTCCAGCGAAAAAGCCGCGTTCAGCGGATGCGGCTGGTCATGAGCGATGGTGTGGGCGAACACGTGGCCGGAACCCGGCGTGGCCTTGAAGCCGCCGGTGCCCCAGCCGCAGTTGAAATACAGGCCCTGGATCCGGGTCTTGCCGATGATAGGGCAGGCGTCCGGCGACACATCCACGATGCCACCCCACTGCCGGTTCATCCGCAGCCGCGAGAAGGATGGAAACAGCTCGACGATGGCCGCCGCCGTGTGCTCGATCACATGCGGGCTGCCGCGCTGGCCGTAACCCAGATAGCTGTCTATGCCCGCGCCTATCACCAGTTCGCCCTTGTCCGACTGGCTGATGTAGCCGTGCACCGCGCCGGACATCACCACCGTGTCCAGGCAGGGTTTCAGCGATTCGGACACAAAGGCCTGCAAGGGGTGGCTTTCCAGCGGCAGCCGCAAGCCGGCCATCCGCGCCAGCGTGGAACTGTTGCCGGCGGCCACGCAGCCCACCTTGTCGGCGCGGATCTCGCCGCGCCCGGTTCGCACCCCGCGCACCCGGCCGCCCTCGATCAGCAGGCCGGTCACTTCGCATTCCTCAATGATGTCCACGCCCAATTCGCTGGCGGCGCGGGCGAAGCCCCAGGCCACCGCGTCATGGCGCGCCACCCCGCCGCGCGGCTGATAGCTGGCGCCCAGGATCGGATAGCGGACGTCGCCGCCGATGGCGATCAAGGGCACCCGCTCCTTGATCTCCCGCGGGGACAGCACCTCGGCGTCCACGCCGTTGAGCAGGTTGGCGTTGACCCGGCGCTCGATGTCGCGCATGTCCTGCAGGCTGTGGCCCAGGTTCATCACTCCGCGCTGGCTGAACATCACATTGAAGTTCAGCTCCTGGGACAGGCCCTCCCACAGCTTGAGCGCGTGCTCGTACAGCTGCGAAGACTCGTCCCACAGATAGTTGGAACGGATGATGGTGGTGTTGCGCGCGGTGTTGCCGCCGCCCAGATAGCCTTTTTCCAGCACCGCCACCTTGCGGACGCCGTACATGCGGGCCAGGTAATAGGCGGTGGCCAGGCCGTGGCCGCCGCCGCCGACGATGATGACGTCGTAGCTGCTTTCCGGCTGCGGACTGCGCCAGGCCGGCTGCCAGCCCTGGTGATGCCCAAGCCCGTGCCGGATCAGGCTCCACAGCGAATATCGGTTTGCCATCTGCGCTCCCGCCGCCGGGCCGCCATGGGCCCGCGCCGCTGCTGTCGAGGTTGAGGAAGGCCTCATTCTCAGGGCGACGCCGCCGGCGCATTTGGCTGGAAAGGACGGCCTCTTGCCCGCACGCGACACGGCGATGTCCAAAATCCACGCAAAGCGGACGCATGGCGGACAGCGCGCGCGCGGGACAAGGCCTAGATTGGCCCGTGCCGCCCCACAAACAGGACACGCCAATGACCTCAGACGCCCCCTCCTACGTGCTCAGCTTCGCCTGCCGCAGTGCCTCCGGCCAGGTGGCCGGCTTCTCCGCCTTGCTGGAGCAGCAAGGCTGCTATATCGATGAACTGGCGGTGTTCGACGACGCCCGCAGCCGGCGCTTCTTCGTGCGCTGCGTCTTCCACCCGGAGCGGCCGGACTTCGCCCCGGAACGGCTGGCCGACGGCATGGCGCGGATGAGCGGCCACTATCAAGACCTGCAATGGCGGCTGCACGACCGGCGCCAGCGCGCGCGGGTGCTGATCATGGTGTCCAAACTGGACCACTGCCTGAACGATTTGCTCTATCGCCAGAAGATGGGCGATCTGGACATGACGGTGGCCGCCGTCGTCTCCAATCACCGCGACCTCGCCCCCATCGCCGAGGCCTACGGCCTGCCCTTCCACCATCTGCCGCTCACACCGGACAACAAGCCGCGCCAGGAAGCCGCGCTGCTGGCGCTGATGGACGACAGCCGGGCGGAACTGCTGGTGCTGGCCCGCTATATGCAGGTGCTCTCCAGCGCCGCCGCCGCAAAACTGGCCGGCCGCGCCATCAATATCCATCACTCCTTCCTGCCCGGCTTCAAGGGGGCGCGGCCGTATCAGCAGGCGCACGAGCGCGGCGTCAAACTGATAGGCGCCACCGCCCACTACATCACCGACGATCTGGACGAAGGCCCGATCATCGAACAAGTGGTGGAACGGGTGGACCACGCCTACAGCCCGGAGCAATTGCAGGCCGCCGGCCGCGACATGGAGTGCCAGGCGCTGGCGCGCGCGGTGCGCAGCCACTTGGAGCGGCGCGTCTTCATCACCGAGCGGCGCACTGTGGTGTTGCGCTGACAGTTGTTCGCCTGGCAGGAACTTTGTCTATTGCAACGCAACAAAAGCAGGGTACAGTAGCCAGTTATCCGTCATACCAACCAAGAGGTGCCGTATGTGGTCGCAAACAGCCGTCTGGTCCAAGCTCTTCTCCTCCAACCCGGTCGCCGACTACTGGCGCGACGCCTGCGAGCGCAGCATCCTCTACTGGGACGTGCTGCATGACCGCGGCGCGGACTATCTGCAACACGTGCAAAGCGGCAAGCCGCCGGTCTTGGTGTTCGACTACAAAATCATCCTGGACGGCCGCAGCCTGCCGGACCCGGCCAACTACGCGCTGGCCGCCATCCTGCCGCCGGCCGGCTGCCCGGCCACCAATCCGGCGCTGCGCCCCTTCGTGGTGATAGACCCGCGCGCCGGCCATGGCCCCGGCATCGGCGGCTTCAAGATGGACAGCGAAATCGGCATCGCGCTGCAACAGGGCCACCCCTGCTACTTCATCATGTTCTTCCCCCAGCCGGTGCCCAGCCAGACCATAGAAAGCGTCAGCCGCGCCGAATACGTCTTCCTCGGCAAGGTCAGGGAACTGCACCCGGACAGCGACGGCAAGCCCTTCGTCATCGGCAACTGCCAGGGCGGCTGGGCGCTGGCCATGCTGGCCTCGGTGGCGCCGGAGCTGTGCGGTCCCATCCTGCTGGCCGGCACCCCGCTGTCCTACTGGGCCGGCGTCACCGGCAAATACCCGATGCGCTACTCCGGCGGCATGCTGGGCGGCACCTGGACCGCCTCCCTGGCCGGCGATCTGGGCAACGGCAAGTTCGACGGCGCCCACCTGGTCAACAACTTTGAAAAGCTGGACCCGGCCAACACCCTGTGGAAGAAGCCCTACAATCTGTACGCCAAGGTGGACACCGAGCGCGAACGCTATCTGGGCTTTGAACGCTGGTGGGGCGGCCACTACCTGCTGAACAAGCAGGAAATGGAATGGATTTCCCAGCAGCTCTTCGTGGGCAACCACCTGGTGGAAGGCAAGATCGTCAGCAGCGACCAGCACCGCGTGGACATGCGCAACATCCGCTCCCCCATCATCGTGTTCGCCTCCTGGGGCGACAACATCACCCCGCCGCAGCAAGCGCTGAACTGGATACCGGACCTGTACGACAACGCGGAAGACATCCGCGACAACGAACAAACCATCATTTACTGCCTGCACAACAAGGTGGGCCACCTGGGCATCTTCGTCTCCGCCGGCATCGCCAACCGCGAGCACAGCGAATTCGCCAGCGCGCTGGACCTGATCGACGTGCTGGCCCCCGGCCTGTACGAGGCCGTCATCGAGGACGTGGCCCCCGGCACCCCCGGCCAGGAATACATCAAGGGCCGCTACATCATCCGTTTCGAAGCCCGCGAAGTGGCCGACATCCTGGCGCTGGACGACGGCCGCGAAGACGAACGCGCCTTTGAAGCGGTGCGCCGCGTCTCCGAAATCAACCAGGGCATTTACAACCGCTTCGTTTCCCCGGCCGTGCGCGCCGTCAGCAACGAAGCCAGCGCCCAATGGCTGCGCCAGCTCAACCCGGCGCGGCTGGAACGCACGCTGATCTCCCCGCTCAATCCCTGGCTCGGCTGGCTCAAACCCGCCGCGGAATACGTGCGCGCCCACCGCCAGCCGGTGAGCGCGGACAACCCCTTGTGGCGATTGCAAGAACAGTGGTCCGGCTGGATGACGCAAAACCTGGACCGCTACCGCGACCTGCGCGACGCCGCCACCGAACACTGCTTCAAAGCCGTGTACGAATCCCCGTGGCTGGCCTCCGTCGTGGGCGTGCAGCCCGCGCGCGAAGCCCGCGCCGCCCGCTGCGACAGCTGGAACAAACAGGAAAGGCTGCAACTCAAGCGCCAGGTGCTGGACCCCGCTTACGAAAGCGGCTCCCTGGCCGACGGCTTCGTGCGCTTGCTCACCTATGTGGCGATTGGCCGCGGCATCATAGACGAGCGCCCGTTCAACGCCATCCGCCGCATCATGCGCGACATCCGCCACGAATACCCGCTGACCCTGATGGAGCTGAAAGACATCGCCCGCAAACAGGTTTTCCTGGTGCGGCTGGACGAAGCCCGCGCGCTGGCCGGCCTGCCCAAGCTGCTGCCGGAAGAACACCGCCGCCGCCAGGCCTGGCAGCTGGCGCATGAACTGCTGGCGCTCAGCGGCGACATCGCCCCGGAACAACAGCTCAGGCTGGACCAAGCGGCCCACGCGCTGCAACTGGACACGCGTGCGCCGGCCACGCCAGCCATCCTGCCGCCCGCCGAGCCGGCCATAGCGGCAGCCTCAACCGTTCCCGCCGCGGCCCCCGCCGCCAAGGCCAGCGCGCCCGCCAAGAAAGCGGCGCCGCCGCGCAAGCCGGCCGCCAAAGCCCCGTCCAAGCCCACCGCCGGCAAGCCCAGCGCCGCTGCCGCCAAACCCGCTCCGGCCGCCAAACCCGCCAGCAGCAAACCGGCCGCGGCCAAGCCGGCGCCCGGCAAGCCCCCGGCGGCCAAAACCGCCAAAGCGCCAGCGGGCAAAGCCAGCGTGGCCAAAGCCCCCGCAGCCAAAACCCCGGCCGCGCGCAAACCCGCCGCCGGCAAGGACGCGGCCAAGCCCAAAACGCCGAGCAACTAAGCATCAGCCAGCGCAAAAACGCCCGGACAGCCAAACCGCCGTCCGGGCGTTTTCATGTTGATGCCGCACTGCAACATTTTTGCCTCGCCCCATGTATACAGTCGTTGACTGAACAATACAGCAAACGCTAATATCCTTGCCTGCTGCGGGAGAGAGGGGCATGCGCCCCCGCCGAAGACGCAAACTCCCATAATCGCTCAGGCCACAGTACCGCAGCCCATGGATACCAGCCGATTGGAGAGAGGCCCTAAGCGCCCGTTCATCATCTGCTACGCTCCAGCGAGAGCGCGTCGGATGAAGTGACCGGCCCTTAGCCGCCCACCGAAGGGGCAAGTGACATCCGGCAAGGCCCGCACACAGGCCGCGCCCGTCATCTAACTCTCAGGTAAAAGGACAAGGGGAGAGGCAATGCCGGCAGCGCCGCGCCCATGCGCGGCCCGCCGGCCGTGCTCAGAACGTGCTCACGATCTCGCGAGCAAGGACGAGACAAGGCGAAAACAGCTGAGAAAGCGGAATGTACTCGTGGTACATGAGCATTTCGAATCGGTTTTCAACGCCGTATCGTCGCAGCGCAGCAGATCGTGCACCAGCTCTCAAGGAAAACCCGTGTTCGAAACTCTTGCCCAGGCTGCGCGCCACCTGGCATGGCCCGCCCATTGCCAACCCATTTTCCCACCCGGCTTCGCCGCGCATCTCGGCGCCAGCCTGTTTGACCATTGCAACTACATGCTTACCCTGATCTATCTGATCGCCATCACCGCGGAAGCGATGACCGGCGCGTTGGCGGCCGGCCGCCGCAATATGGACATCTTCGGCGTTACCGTCATCGCCTTCCTCACCGCCCTGGGCGGCGGCACCGTGCGCGACATCGTGCTGGGCCGCTACCCGATAGGCTGGACCCAACACCCGGAATACGTCGGCCTGGTCATCGCCGGCGGCCTGGCCGCCGTGTTCGTGGCCCGCTATATGAAACGCCTGAGCCGCGTCTTCCTGGTGCTGGACGCGCTGGGCCTGATCGCCTTCACCATCATAGGTTGCGGCGTGGCCCAGTCCATGGACTACCACCCGGTGGTGGTGGTGATGGCCGGCATGATCACCGGCATTGCCGGCGGCATCCTGCGCGACGTGCTGTGCAACCGCGTGCCGGTGGTCTTCCGCCAGGAGCTGTACGCCAGCGTCTCCTTCGCCGTGGCCCTGCTCTACCTGGGCCTGATCAAGCTGGGCGTGCCGCACGATCTCAACGTGCTGGCCAGCTTCGCCGTCGGCCTCGCCATCCGCCTGGCCGCCATCTGGCGCGAATGGAGGCTGCCGGTGTTCATGTACCGGCATGATCTGCATTAACTAACCCTAGCCGTTTCACCGCTGCGCCGCGGCATCAGGCTTGAATCCCCGCCAGCAGCAGGAACAAGGCCGCCTGGCTGGACACGCCCAGCTTGGCGTACAGATGGCGGCGGTGCACCTTGGCGGTTTCCAGCGAAATGCCCAGCTCGCGCGCCACGCCCTTGGTGGAGTGGCCGCCGAGTATCAGCAGCGCCACCTCCACCTCCCGCTTGGTCAACGGCGAGGAGCCCTGCGCGCGCAGCGCCTCCTCCAGTTCCCGGCGGCTCTGCCTGCCCGTCCTGGCCGCCGGCTGACGCAGCCCTTCGTCCAGACGCGCGGCCAGCCGCGACAAGGGCAGCAACCAGGGCGCGAACAGATTGCAAACGCCCAGTTCCTGCTCGCTGAAGCGGCGTTTGCTGCCCAGGGACAGAGACAGCACGCCCTCCGGCAACACTTGCAGAAACTGGATTTCATCCGCCACCACATTGCGCGAAAAGTAACGGCGAAAGTACTCCGTCTCCCGGAAACGGTCCGGCGCCACCTCGTCCAGCCGGTACACGCCGGCGGCCGGGCGCTTCAGCGCAAAACCGTAAAACGGGTCCAGCAGATACAGGCCGCGCCGGTAGTCGGCGAACAAATCGTCGGCGGCGTAATTGGCCGCGTGATCCGCCAGCACCCACGGCGGCGCCTCCTGGCGAAACAGCACCGCCACCCAGGTATCGAAACTCAGGCGTTCCCGTAGAAACGCGGCCAACCCTTGCCAAAAGGCCGCGTTGTCGACGCCGTCCAACAAGCGCCCCAATTGCTGGTGAAACACCAGATCCGCCACATTCAGCTGCATGCCAGCTACCCCGATCAGGTTAGTCCCGCCTTCCGCTCTAACGCTTTCGCGTGATGTCCGCCGCCAAGGCGACTGACTAGTATGGCTCCAGCCTGCGCGACAAGACCAGCCGTGATGTGAGCGCTTCCCCCACCCCGTCGCGCCGCCTGAACAGGAGTGATCGCCATGCCCATGCAGGATCTGGCCTACTGGCAAGACCGCGCCGCCGATTTGCGCCCGCCTTGCCTCGCCTTCATCAACGGCCGCTTCGTGCCCGCCGCCGACCGGCGCACCTTCACCGACATCAGCCCCATCCATGGCCGGCCCCTGGCCGAGATCGCCCGCTGCGGCGAGGCCGATGTCGAGCGGGCGGCGCGGGCCGCCCGCGCCAGCTTCGAATCCGGCGTCTGGTCGCGCCGTCACCCGCGCCAGCGCAAGACCGTGCTGCAAAAACTGGCGGCGCTGATCCGCCGGCATGGCGACGAACTGGCGCTGCTGGACTGCCTGGACATCGGCAAGCCCATTGCCGATGCGCTCCATATCGATGTGCCGGGCGCCGCCGGCGTGTTCGACTGGTACGCCGAAGCCGCCGACAAGCTGTACGGCGAGGCCGCCCCCGGCGCCGACGACGCGCTGGCCCTGATCACCCGGGAACCGCTGGGCGTGGCGGCGGCGGTGATCCCGTGGAATTTCCCGCTGGACATGGCGGCGTGGAAGCTGGCGCCGGCGCTGATGGCCGGCAATAGCGTGATCCTGAAGCCGGCCGAGCAATCCCCGCTATCGGCCTTGCGCCTGGCCCAACTGGCCCAGGAGGCCGGCCTGCCGGATGGCGTGCTCAACGTCTTGCCGGGCTACGGCGACGAGGTGGGGCGGCCGCTGGGCCTGCACCCGGACGTGGATTGCCTGAGCTTCACCGGCTCCAGCGAAGTGGGCAAAGCCTTTCTGCGCTACGCGGCGGACTCCAATATGAAAAGAGTGGCGCTGGAATGCGGCGGCAAAAGCCCCAATCTGGTGTTCGACGACTGCGACCTGGACGCCGCCGCCCGGCGCGCCGCCTTCGGCGTTTTCTTCAATCAGGGCCAGGTGTGCTCGGCCAACTCGCGGCTCTTGCTGCAACGCTCCATGCAAGACGCCTTCCTGGAACGCCTGCTGCGCGAGGCGGCCGCGCTGCAACCGGGCAACCCGCTGGACCCGGCCACCCGCAGCGGCTGCATCGTCGACGCCCGCCAGGCGGAGCGCATCATGGCCCACATCGACCAAGCCCGCCGCCAAGGCGCCCGCCTGCTGTGCGGCGGCGAGCGCTTCAGCCTGGACGGCGGCGACTGCTACATCCGCCCCACCGTCTTCACCGATGTCCGCCCGGACATGGCGCTGGCGCGCGAGGAAGTTTTCGGCCCGGTGTTGGCGGTGATGCCCTTCGACAGCGAAGCCGAGGCCGTGGCCATCGCCAACGACAGCCCTTACGGCTTGGCCGCCTCGGTGTGGACCCGGGACCTGTCGCGCGCCCACCGCGTGGCGCGCCGGCTACGCGCCGGCACCGTCTCGGTCAACACTGTGGACGCGCTGGACCCCGGCCTGCCGTTTGGCGGCTGCAAGCAATCCGGCTTTGGCCGCGATCTGTCGCTGCACGCCGTCGACCACTACACCCACCTCAAAACCACCTGGGTGCAATGGCAAGACGAATAAGCGTCGTCCCGCAGTCGGCACAACAAGATAGTAGGAGACCCACCATGCTCACACCGCAAGCCCACCTTGCTCCGCCGCCGGCCCCCGCCCCTTTTCGCGCCAGCCTGGGCCTCGCCCCGCTGCTCGCCGTCGCCATCGGCCTCGTCGTATCCCAAGGCGTGATGGTGCTGATGCTGCAAGGCGCCGGCATGGCCGGCATCGGCTTTCTGATCCCGCTGAGCCTGGCCTTCCTGCTGGCGCTCTGCTACGCCGTATCCTTCTCCGAACTGGCGCTGATGATTCCCCGCGCCGGCAGCCTCAGCAGCTACACCGAGGTGGCCCTGGGCCAGTTCCCCGCCATCCTGGCCACCTTTTCCGGCTATGTGGTGGTGGCGATGTTCGCGCTGTCGGCCGAACTCCTGCTGCTCGACCGCATCGTCAACCAGGTCTATCCCGGCGTCTTTCCCCTCAACGGCGTCGCCTACGGCGTGCTGCTAATCTTCACCCTGCTCAATCTGCTGGGCATCGATGTGTTCGCCCGCCTGCAATCGGCGCTGGCCCTGGTGATGATCGTCGCGCTGCTGGCGCTGGGCAGCACCGCACTGAGCGGCGGCGGCCCGCCGGCGCTGGCCCAGGCCGCCAACAGCGACTGGAACCCGCTGGGCGCCGGCGTGCTGACGCTGGGAGCGCTGGCGATCTGGGGTTTTGTCGGCGCGGAATTCACCTGCCCGCTGGTGGAGGAAAGCCGCCGCCCGCAACGGGACATCCCGCTGGCGATGATGCTGGGCCTCAGCGTGATCTTCATCACCATCGCCCTCTACTGCATGGGCGCGCTCTACCACCTGCCGCGCGCCGCCCTGACCGCCGCGCCGCTGCCGCACCTGCAATACGCCACCGCGCTGCTGGGCCAGGCCGGCAAGCTGACCGTGGTGGTGATCGCCTTCACCGCCACCTGCAGCACGCTCAACAGCTCCCTGGCGGCGGTGCCGCGCATGCTGTACGGCATGGCGTGCAACGGCCAGGTCTTTCCCCAGTTCAAACAGCTGAGCCGGCGCTACCGCACCCCATGGGTGGCGGTGCTCTTCGTCGCCCTGATCACCGGCGCGCCGGTGCTGCTGATGGGGGACGACCCCGACACCATAGGCCTGCTGTTGCTGGCGGCGGCCATCGCCTGGCTGCTGGCCTACATCATCTGCCACCTGGACGTGATCGCCCTGCGCCGCCGCTACCCCACGCTGGCCCGCCCCTTCAAAACCCCGTTCTACCCGCTGCCGCAATGCCTGGGCATCGTCGGCATGCTGATCGCCATCTACCACGTATCGCCCAGCCCGGACATGAACGCCGCCATCTTCGCCAGCGCCGGCCTCGTGCTGGGCCTGGTGTCCTTGATTGCCGTCCTGTGGATCAAGCTGGTGATGCGCAAACCGCTGTTCCGCCCGGAACCATTGGACCAGGCGCTGACCCGGCACTAGCCAAACGCCAAACGCCAAACGCCTAACGCCTAACGCCTAACGCCGGGCCTGGCCCGGCCCCATCCCCGACAAGGAGACCGTCATGACCGCTTCCACGCCCCGCCGCAGCACCCGCGACTACCAGCAACTGGACGCCGCCCACCACATCAACGCCTTTCTAGATCAGAAAGCCCTGAACCAGGAAGGCCCGCGGGTGATGGCCGAGGGCCGGGGCGTGTATCTATGGGACACCGACGGCAAGCGCTACCTGGACGGCATGTCCGGCCTATGGTGCACCCAGGTGGGCTACGGCCGGCAGGAGCTGATTGCCGCCGCCGCCCGGCAGCTGCAACAGCTCAGCTATTACAATGTGTTCTTCCACACCACCCACCCGGCGGTGAACGAACTCTCCGAACGGCTGTTCTCCCTGCTGCCCGGCGACTACCGCCACGTGATCTACACCAACTCCGGCTCCGAATCCAACGAGTTGCTGATCCGCTGCGTGCGCCGTTATTGGGACGTGATGGGCAAGCCGGACAAGAAAATCTTCATCGGCCGCCACAACGGCTACCACGGCTCCACCGTGGGCAGCGCCAGCCTGGGCGGCATGAAGTTCATGCACGAGATGGGAGACCTGCCCATCCCCGGCGTGGAGCACATCGGCGAGCCGTACTGGTTCGCCCACGGCGGCGGGCTGAGCCCGGAAGCGTTTGGCCGTCAATGCGCGCAAGAGCTGGAAGACAAGATTCTGGCGCTGGGCGCCGACAAGGTGGCCGCCTTCGTGGCCGAACCCTTCCAGGGCGCCGGCGGCATGATCTTCCCGCCGGACAGCTATTGGCCGGAAATCCAGCGCATCTGCCGCCAGTACGAGGTACTGCTATGCGCCGACGAAGTGATAGGCGGCTTTGGCCGCACCGGGGAATGGTTCGCCCACCAGCATTTCAACTTTCAGCCGGACACGCTCAGCATCGCCAAGGGCCTGACCTCCGGCTACATCCCCATGGGCGGCCTAGTGCTGTCGCACCGCATCGGCGAAACGCTGGTGGAGCAAGGCGGCGTCTTCGCCCACGGCCTGACCTACTCCGGCCACCCGGTGGCCGCCGCCGTGGCCCTGGCCAACCTGGGCGTGCTGCAAGACGAAGGACTGGTCGAGCGCGCCAGGACGGACACCGGCCCCTATCTGCAAACCTGCCTGCGCGAGGTGTTTGGCCAGCACCCGCTGGTGGGCGAAATCCAGGGCGCCAGCCTGGTGGCGGCCTTGCAGTTCTGCCGCGACAAAGCCACGCGGCAGCGCTTCGCCGACGAAACCGACATCAGCTGGCGCTGCCGCAGCATAGGCTTTGATGAGGGCGTGATCCTACGCTCCACGCTTGGCCGCATGATCATGGCGCCGGCGCTGGTGATCAGCCGGAGCGAGATCGACGAACTCATAGACAAGACCCGCATCGCCGTGGACCGCACCGCGGAGGAGATGGGCCTGCGCTAGAGGGATGGATAAACACGCGGGCGCGGCGGTCAACCGTCGTCGCCCAACAAGCGTAAACACAGCTCACGCACCGCCTCCGCCTTGCGCGTCAGCCTCAAGGCCTGCGGCCAGGCCAGCATGATGGGCAGCCGCGGCACCTCGTCGGCAATGTCCAGGCAGGCCAGCTTGCCGCCGCCGTAAGCCAGGTCCACCTCCGGCCGCAAATTGAGCAAGGCGTAGCCGAAACCCGCCGCCACCAGCCCGCGCGCCAGCTCGAAATTGATGGTGCGCAGCCCCACTTTCGGCTCCAGCCGCTGCTGCCGGAACAAGGACAGGAAATACTCGCGGCTGTGCGGCAGGTCCAGCAGCACCAAGGGCTCCGCCGCCAGCTCTACCAGCGACACCTTGCCGCGCCCGGACAGCGGATGATCCGCCGCCACCAAGGCGTAAGGACGCGCGCCGGACAGCGGCAACTTGTGCAAGCCCTCCGGCAGCCCCAGGTCATAGGCCAAAGCCAGCTCGATCCGCCCGTCCGCCAGCGCCTCCCGCAGCTGCCGGGCGTCGCCCTCCAGCAAATCCACCTCCAACTCCGGGTGAGCGTCGCGCAAAGCGGACAACAGCCGCGGCAGCAAGATGGGCGCGATGGTGGTGAAACAGCCCAGCGTCACCCGGCCGCGCAAGGACTGGCTGATCGCCTGCGCTTGCGGCGTCAAATCCTCCGCCTGCTTCAGCAACTGACGCGCGGCGGCGATGAAGCTGCGCCCGGCCGGCGTCAGCGACACCCCGCGCGCGTGGTGACGCATGAACAGCTGCAGGCCGAACACCTCCTCCAGCTGGGCGATGGCGCTGGACACGCCGGGCTGCGACGTGTGCAGCGCCTTGGCCGCCTCAGTGACGCTGCCGTGATCCGCCACGGCGACCAAATAAGCCAACTGCCTCAGGGTGTATTGCATAATTTAAAATTATCCAATGTAGAAGATATAACTATTTTCCGTATCCAGCCTGGCTTCGTAGACTGCCCTTGTCAAGCACGCGTCAGGAGGCGTCAAGATGGCAATCGACAAGACAGACACGCTGATCATCGGCGCCGGCCAGGCCGGCATCGCCATCAGCGAACACCTGAGCCGCCACGATGTGCCCCACATCGTGCTGGAGCGCCACCGCATCGCCGAACGCTGGCGCAGCCAACGCTGGGATTCGCTGGTCTGCAACGGCCCGGCCTGGCATGACCGCTTTCCCGGACTGGAATTCGCCGGCCTGGACCCGGACGCCTTCGCACCCAAGGAACGCGTGGCGGACTACCTGGCCGCCTACGCCCAAAAAATCAACGCGCCCATCCGCACCGGGGTGGAGGTGCTGAAAGTCAGCCGCCACCCGGACCGGTCCGGCTTCATCGTGGAAACCTCGGCCGGCGCCTTCCAGGCCGAACGCGTGGTGGCCGCCACCGGCCCCTTCCAACAGCCCGTCATCCCGGCCATCGCGCCCAAGGACGACACGCTGACGCAAATCCACTCCGCCCACTACCGCGCGCCGGAACAGCTGCCGGAGGGCGCGGTGCTGGTGGTGGGGGCCGGTTCCTCCGGCGTGCAGATCGCCGACGAATTGCAAAGCGCCGGCAAGCGCGTCTATCTCTCCGTGGGCGCGCACAACCGCCCGCCGCGCGCCTACCGCCAGCGCGACTTCTGCTGGTGGCTGGGCGTCTTGGGCGAATGGACCGCCACCGCCCCCAAACCGGATGCCGCCCACGTCACCATCGCCGTCAGCGGCGCGCGCGGCGGCCGCACCGTGGACTTCCGCGCGCTGGCGCAACAAGGCATCACCCTGCTGGGCAGCGCCCAAGCGTTTGAGCGCGGCGCGGCCCGTTTCGCCCCGGACCTGGCAGACAACCTCGCCCGCGGCGACGCCAACTACCTGGCCCTGCTGGCGGCGGCGGACGCCTATATCGAACGCAACCGGCTGGACCTGCCGGAGGAGCCGGCCGCGCGCCATATGCCGCCGGACCCGGAATGCGTGACCCGCCCCATCCTTGAGCTGGACCTGGCCGCGGCCGGCGTCGCCAGCATCATCTGGGCCACCGGCTACGCCGCGGATTACAGCTGGCTGCAAGTCCCGGCCTTCAACGAACAAGGCCAGCCGCAACACCAGCGCGGCGTGTCCAGCGAGTCGGGCGTCTACTTCCTGGGCCTGCCCTGGCTGTCTCACCGCGGCTCCTCCTTCCTCTGGGGGGTATGGCACGACGCCCGCTTCGTTGCCGATCACATCGCCACCCAGCGCCAATACGCCGCCTACCGCGACGCCGGCCAGCGCGCACAACCCTAACGGAGCCCGCCATGACCCACACCCGCATCCGCCCGTTCAACACCCGGCAAACCTATCCGGAGCAAAATCTGGACAACGATCTGTGTCAGGCCGTGGTGGCCGGCAATCTCGTCTTCCTGCGCGGCCAGATCGGCCAGGACCTGGACAGCCGCGAATCCGTAGGCATAGGCGACGTGGCCGCCCAGGCCGAACAAGCGATGGCCAATGTGAAACTGCTGCTGGAAGAAGCCGGCAGCGAGCTGGGCGACATCTGCAAGATCGTGATCTACCTCACCGACCCGCGCTACCGCGAAGCCGTTTATCTAGTGGTGGGCCGATGGCTGAAAGGCGTCTATCCGGTATCCACCGGCCTGGTGGTGTCGGCGCTGGCGCGCCCGGAATGGCTGGTGGAAATCGACGTCACCGCCGTCATCCCCGAGGAGCGCCGCCGATGACCTTCTCCATTGCGGCCCGCTGCCGGGACAGCGGCATGGTGGGCGTCGCCATCGCCTCCTCCAGCATCTGCGTGGCCAGCCGTTGCGCCCATGTGCGCGCCGGCGTGGGCGCCGCGCTGAGCCAGAACGTCAGCAACCCGCTGCTGGGCCCGCTGGCGCTGGAACGGATGGCGGCCGGCAGTGCGGGCGACGCGCTGCGCGCCGGCCTGCTGGCGGCGGACCCTCACCTGGAATGGCGGCAACTGGTGCTGGCCCCGCTTCAAGGCCGCCCGCAAGTCATCACCGGCCGGCACGCGCTGGGCCTGCATGGCGCCGCCATTGGCCGCGACTGCGCCGCCGGCGGCAACCTGCTGGCCACGGCCGAGCTGCCCCAAGCCATGGTGGCCGCCTACGAAGCCGCCGGCGGCGGCCTGCCGGAACGCCTGCTGGCGGCGCTGCAAGCCGCGGTGGACGCCGGCGGAGAGGCCGGCCCCATCCATTCCGCCGGCCTGCTGGCCACAGCCGATACCGCATGGCCGGCCATCAATCTGCGCATAGACTGGAGCGAGGGCCAGCCGGTGGCGGAACTGGCCGAGCTATGGCGCCGCTACCAGCCGCAGATGGACGCCTATCTTGCCCGGGCGCTGACCCCGCAGCATGCGCCCAGCTACGGCGTGGCGGGAGATCCATGATGCAACGCTACAGCTCGCTGGCCATGCTGGAGCGGCTGGTCGGCTTCGACACCGTCAGCCACCGTTCCAACCTGGAACTGATCCACTTCGTGCGCGACTACCTGGCCGGCTGGGGCATCTCCAGCCAGCTGATCCGCAGCGAAGACGGCGGCAAGGCCAACCTCTACGCCACCATCGGCCCCGCGGACCGGGGCGGCGTGATGCTGGCCGGCCACACCGACGTGGTGCCGGTGGACGGCCAAGCCTGGAGCGGCGATCCCTTCCGCCTCCAAATACGGGAGCAGCGCGCCTACGGCCGCGGCAGCGCCGACATGAAAGGCTTCATCGCCGCCGTGCTGGCCGCCGCGCCGGACTTCGCCGCCGCCCGGCTCTGCACCCCGCTGCACATCGCGCTGAGCTATGACGAAGAAATCGGCTGCATCGGCGTGCGCCGGCTGCTGGACGTGCTGGGCGGGCTGCCGGCCTTGCCCAGAATGGCCATCGTCGGCGAACCCACCCTCATGCGCGTGGTAGCCGCCCACAAGGGCAAACTCGCCTACCATGTGCGCCTGCGCGGCAAGGCCGGACACTCCAGCCTGCCCCAGGCCGGCGTCAATGCCGTGGAATACGCGGCGGAACTCATCGTCTTCATCCGCCAACTGGCGCGCCGGCGCGCAACGGAAGGCCCGTTCGACCCGCTCTACCCCGCGCCCCACACCACCCTGCACGTGGGCGCCATGCGCGGCGGCACCGCGCTCAACATCATCCCCGAACACAGCGAATTCGAATTTGAAATCCGCCACCTGCCGGAAGACGAGCCGCAAGCGCTGCTGAGCGCCATCATGGACTTTGCCCGCCAACAACTGCTGCCCGCCATGCGCGCCGTGGACCCCGACGCCGACATCGTCTTCACCGAACGCAGCGCCTACCCCGGCCTGCTCACTGCGCCGGACGCCGAGGTGGTGCGCTTCGCGCAATCGCTGCTGGGCGACGCCCGCGCGCCGGCCAAAGTCTCCTTCGGCACCGAAGCCGGGCTGTTCTCCCAGCAAGCCGGCATCCCCGCCGTGGTGCTGGGCCCCGGCAGCATCGCCCAGGCGCACCAGCCGGACGAATGGCTGGCGCTGGAACAACTGAGCGCCTGCGACAAGCTGCTCGCCGCCCTGCGGCGGCGGCTAAGCGAGCCCGTGCCCTGACCCTAATCCGGCCGCGTCGGAACCTTCCCGCGCTTGCGGGGGCCTACCACGGTCACGCCCCGCACCGGAAAGCCCCGCATGAACCCCGATACCCCACAAGCCCAGCGTCTGAACGCCGCCATCGCCTGGGCGCACAGCCGCCCGGACGTGGACGCGCTGATCCTCACCGGCTCCTTTGCCCGCGACGACGGCAGCGCCGACAGCCATTCCGATCTGGACCTGGAAATCATCGGCCCGAACCCGGCGGCGCTGGCCGCGGACGACGGCTGGCTGCGCGACATCGGCCCCCTGCTCACCGTGCTGCGCCTGGGCGAAGGCCAAGCCTGGCCCACCCGCCTGGCCATCTACGGCGACGGCGTCAAAATCGACTTCACCCTGGCCGGCCCCGCCCGGCTGCAAGCCATGCGCGATCATGGGCTGGACCCGCTGTACCAGCGCGGCTACCGCGTGCTGCTGGACAAAACCGGCGCGGCCCAAGACCTGCCCGCGCCGCAAAGCCGCCCCGCCGCGCCGGCCTTGCCCAGCGAGGAGCGCTTCCGCGAACGGGTGGAGGAATTCTGGTTCGAGGCCTTCCACATCCCCACATACCTGGCGCGCGGCGAGCTGTTCGTCGTCAAATTCCGCGACTGGACCATGAAGGAACTGCTGCTGGAAATGCTGGAATGGCATGCCCGCAGCCGCCCCGACGCGGCGACGGACTGCTGGCATATCGGCACCCGGCTGCAACACTGGGCCGAGCCGGCACACTGGCAAGCGCTGCATCAGGTATTTGGCCGCTTCGACGCCGCCGACGCCGAACGCGCCTTCCACGCCACGCTGCGGCTGTACAGCCAAGTGGCTCGCGAAGTGGCCGCCCGCGCCGGCTTCGACTATCCGGCAGCGGTGGAAGCTGGCATCCGCGACTTGATCCGCGCACCGGCCTAAACCCACACTCCAGCGGCGCCCCTTGCCCACGCGCCGCGCCAGGCGGCGGATTTTCCGTGGGCTTGACCTTTGAGCATGGTTAGATAGAATCCTCTATCTTTCAGGCGTTCGCTTCCGTCCGCCTGTCTTCAGTCCAGCCACGCGCCTCCTCTCAACGGAAGCGCGCCAGCCAAGCCATACAGCCAAGCGCCGCGTCCCCCGCGGCCAGATACTTTGTCAGGAACAAGATGCGTATCCACGCCCTTCTACTGCCGCTAGCGCTATACAGCGCGGCAGCCTCCGCGGATTCATTCTCCCCCTCTCACCCGGCGTTCAAGCAAATCCACCAATCCATAAC
Source organism: Chromobacterium sp. S0633 (assembly GCF_024158805.1). Lineage (NCBI taxonomy): Bacteria > Pseudomonadati > Pseudomonadota > Betaproteobacteria > Neisseriales > Chromobacteriaceae > Chromobacterium > Chromobacterium sp. S0633. The sequence goes on from NZ_JAMZGH010000048.1 coordinate 28,314, forward strand.
GGACAGTTTGCGCATGCAGCAGCAACTGATGCGGATGCCAACCCCGCCCGATATGTTCAAGAGAGAGAACAAAGAGGCATCGCCGCCTCAGGACGAGGCGGAGCAGGTTGAGCGTCGGCAGGCTGAGCCGGTGATGACGCCGCAACAGCAGCCACGCCCTGATGAGCAGGTGAACAGCGATTAAATCGATGACCTTTTCAACGTCGCCCGCGCCGGCGCGCGGCAGACATTGAACGGGGGCTTACAACGGGGCGATTTCGCTGACTTCATGCTGAACGACAACAGCTCAAACTGCTCATCGTCCGGGTAAGTGACGGCGATATGGTAGTTGTCGCCGGCAAACGCCCTGACCGCCTCCAGCCCCCCAGTAAGAGTGGCTAACAAAAATCAGTTTCACGACTGAGGCAAGGCGCGCCGACGCAGGCAGTACTTGAGTACGGCAAGTCGGCGCAACGCAGCATCAGGAATTTTGTTAGCCGCTCTAAAAGTGGCCAAAAAGAAATGCGTCCACTCCCCCTGCTCTTCCTGGCGGACAAAAGCCCCCAGATTGCCGGCGATGCTTCTAGAGTGCTGGACGCCGGTCTGTTCCAGGTGCGCGGCAAACCCCGCCTCATGCCGCCGCGGCACACAGCCATGCCATGTTCTGACAATCATGTTCAAGCTCCGTCTGAGATGGAACGATCGATTCTAGCCCGCCGCCGCCAACACCCCCAGCCGGCTTGTTCCGCTCCACATGCCGGCTGAAACGCGACCACCGCGCCTTGACCCTGCCCGCATAGTCGGCAACAATCCCCGCGTGCCGCAAAACACGGCACCGAGATTGGCATCTCGAAACGCCTCACGACCCAAGCATGCGCGTCAACGCGCATGCTTGCGCTTAGCCATGCTTTAACGGCAGGTGCATGGTGGGAGAGCGCTACGCGCTCACCGGGGTTCGTGAGGCTCGGTAATGCCAATCCCATCACGCGCCTGCCAAATCCTCTACCGGATAGGCAGCTTGTTAATCTTGTTTCATCGCAGGAGTAACGACATGCCGCAATCTCTCTTCCCGCGCCGACGGCGCTACCGCACCCCGGCCCTAGAAACCCAGGAAGTCCTGCTGCCCTTCGTCATCCGTCTTCCCGGACGCACCTATCCGCATTACTGGCACATGCCGTCCGCGCCGGCCACCCCCGCCCAGGCCCAGGCCTACGGCCGGGAATGCGCCGCCCACCTGCTGCAATGGTTCAAGGACAACCCGGCTTACGTGGGCCAGGGCCTGCTCAGCCGAGTCGCCCGCGACATCGACTTCAGCCGCACCGAGCAGCGCGGCTACTGGCTGGGCTTTTTCAACCACCTTGAGCGGCTGATCTCGCTCAGCGCAAGGCGGATGAATGTCTACGCCTACACCGACCATCAGCACCGGATGATGGACGCGCAGGTGGAGCGCTCCTTGCTGGAGCGACAGGTGTTGAAGAAGAGTCCGTAAAGGGAGGCCCCCGGCGGGAGCCGGGGGCATGGGCTTACTAAGCGGAAAAAAACGGCTTCCTGCCTAAACAAGCATCCAACGGCCATGCGACAGCTAGCTCGCCGATACGCACATTGCTGCTGAGCAATAAAAAAAGCCGGTCTTTAAGACCGGCTTTTTCATTTACTCGACATCTATGCATACGCAAAAAGCCCCATACGGGGCTTTTTTATTGCAGCGATAATGCTTAGAGCGGCTGGATCGCGGTTGCAGCCGGGCCTTTCTGGCCCATTGCTCGGGTGTAGCTTACTTTTTGACCTTCATGCAGGGACTTGAAGCCGTCTGCGCGAATTTCGGAAAAGTGAGCGAAAAGATCATCGCCGCCATTGTCCGGGGTAATAAAGCCAAAACCTTTTGCGTCATTGAAAAATTTAACGATACCAGTTTCCATAATTCACTCCTTGGTGTTCAGATTAAGGGCAACAAATTGCCTGAAAGCATGATAGTCAAGGAATAGATAAGGAAACAAAGCAGACCAACTTGTATGGACAACTGAGGTATCGATAGATATAGCGCTTGAAAATCGCGACAAGAATACTCGCAAAACACTGGCTTGGTCAATAGCAATATTTGAATTTTGCAATTTGAGCAGGAATTTGTTGCCAAAAAGCGAGCAGTAGCCAAAGACAAACCGCGCTGGGTTTGCTAGATGCGGGCATGGCTTCATCCCCACAACCGTGGGGAACACTGGGCGGCAGCCGGCCTGCTGACACGCGGGGGCGGTTCACCCCCACCCCGTGGGGAACACATCAGTTGCTCAGAGAGGTCATCTGGCAAGTCCGGTTCATTCCGATACCAAAGCCAGCAACGCCGACCACAGGCTTTGGCCGCACTTACACACCAGTTGCTCCAGAGATTGCCAGGCCCCATTGCTAACCGCTTTGATTCCAAAACGGTTTTCACTCAATAATGATTAAGCACCGTGCAGGAATACGTGAAATTCGCCTGTACGTATGGCAAGCCCTCAGAGGAGTGCCCACGCAGGAAGTGGCGTCCTGCCTGCGCGGTGCTTCCTCCTTTACTACGGCGAACGCGTCACCCCACACCCGTGGGGAACACAAAGCCGTCGCCGGCGGCAGCACGCTAGCCGACGGTTCATCCCCACACCCGTGGGGAACACTCCGACAAGCGCGGGTGAGCAGGCCTTTCGGCCGGTTCATCCCCACACCCGTGGGGAACACACCCGTTATCAAAGTAAGCATGATTAAGTTGTCGGTTCATCCCCACACCCGTGGGGAACACGGACCGCGACACGGGCCTTTTCCTGTGTCCCGAGGTTCATCCCCACACCCGTGGGGAACACGGTCGATCTGTAGCTTGGGCCGCCTGCGGCAACGGTTCATCCCCACACCCGTGGGGAACCCGTGACCGACTTTCGCAATATGGTTGCGCACTACGGTTCATCCCCACACCCGTGGGGAACACCGCAAGAGCAAACAACCCAGCAACAGCGCCAGCGGTTCATCCCCACACCCGTGGGGAACACATCTGTCTGCTCTGGCAAATTCAAAACTGTTGCGGTTCATCCCCACACCCGTGGGGAACACGTCAGACATGCGGCGATTGATAATCCAAATTTCGGTTCATCCCCACACCCGTGGGGAACACAAGATCGCCGATCAGGCCACGACTGACACCAGCGGTTCATCCCCACACCCGTGGGGAACACTCAGTGACGCCCATTGTCGCGGGGTCTTTGGCCGGTTCATCCCCACACCCGTGGGGAACACGTGCTGGATATCCCAAGAGGCGTCGCCCAGGTCGGTTCATCCCCACACCCGTGGGGAACACAAAAGTTCAGCACCACACCACACAACGCAACACGGTTCATCCCCACACCCGTGGGGAACACGCAACACGTTGGCATGGGAAGACCAGGAAGAGCGGTTCATCCCCACACCCGTGGGGAACACCAGCGAAACAGCGGCGCAAAACCAATCAAAATCGGTTCATCCCCACACCCGTGGGGAACACGCGCCCTCCAGCGACGCCCATTTGCCGTTTTCCGGTTCATCCCCACACCCGTGGGGAACACCGACGGCGGCAGCAGCGGCAGCAGCCGACAGACGGTTCATCCCCACACCCGTGGGGAACACCCACACATGACGAAAGCGGTGCCTACAATCCACGGTTCATCCCCACACCCGTGGGGAACACTCAATGAGTTTCGCTATCAACGATAAGGTCAACGGTTCATCCCCACACCCGTGGGGAACACGGCGGATAGCGCTTCCTGCATGGCCGCACATGCGGTTCATCCCCACACCCGTGGGGAACACTGATTTTCGTTACTAAAAAAGACCGAGGTGTTCGGTTCATCCCCACACCCGTGGGGAACACCTGACTATTCAGCTCCGCTGGCAGTTGTTTGGCGGTTCATCCCCACACCCGTGGGGAACACATCTAAGAGAGCACATAGAGAAGGTGGATGGGCGGTTCATCCCCACACCCGTGGGGAACACCTCGAACGTGTCGCTCTCGCGGACGATCAACGCGGTTCATCCCCACACCCGTGGGGAACACACCATTTACAAGAGATTGATTTTAAATACGAAAAATGACACCCAAAAAGCCACCAACTTTTATCGCTTGCTAGCCGGGTTCTCGCGATGCGGGAAATGAGGCGATGCCTCGACGGCGTCATCGGTTGGCAGAGGTAGAAAAGAAACCAGCTGTGCGCCGTCGAAAGCCACCGGCATGCGGCGGTTGACGCCCAGGGTGACAAAATCGAAGCCGGCTTCATTGACGGTTTGCCAGGCCATGACGGCATTGCCGTCTTCCAGCCCGGTTTCCACTTGCTGCCACAAGTAGTCGCGAATCTTGCGATTGTAAGCGCCCACATAAACGCCGGCGCGGATTTCCAGCAGCCAGATGGCCAGCCGGCCGCGCAGTCTGGGGGGAGCATTTTCAAGTACGATGACCAGCATCTCCCAACCCTTCCTCCTCAGGGAAAGCGGCTTCCACCACGCCCTGCTGCTGCGGCGCGTCCAGACCACCGGCGGCCAGCAGCGTTTCTATGTCCGGGATGATGCGCTCCAACAGCCTGGTTTTGCGGAACATGTCGCGGCAGCGCTGCCTCACTTCCCGCTCTACATTTGCCGACGGCTTGGCCGCCACCGCAAACGCCACCGGCGCCACGGTTTCAAATTTGTAGATGTCGGCCACATCGTATACGAAGGACAGCGGCTTGCCGCTGTGGATGAAGCCGATGGCGGGAGCGTAGCCGGCGGCCAGCACCGCCGCTTCGGCCACGCCATACAGGCAGGCGGTGGCGGCCGACAGGCAGCGGTTGGGGACATCGGCCTGGTCCCAGTCTTCGCGGTCGTAATTGCGCGCCCGCCATTTCACGCCATAGTGCTGGGCCAGTTGCTGGTATAGGGCGCGCACCCGCGCGCCTTCGATGCCGCGCAATTGCTCCACGCTGCGCCGTTGCGGCGGTTCCTCTCCAAACCGGCGGCGGTACATTTCCCGCACCACTTTGAGCCGGGCATCGTCGTCCAGCGCCAGCCGGGCCTGATAGAGCAGGCGATCGGCCCGCGCGCCGCCGGGCTGGCCGGCGGAATAGAGCCGGACGCCGGCCTCGCCCACCCACACCAGCAGCGTGCCCACTTGGGCTGCCAGCTTGCAGGCGGCGTGGGAGGCGCGGACGCCGGGTTCCAGCATCAGGCAGGCCACGCCGCCCACCGGGATGTGGGTGCGCACGCCGCCCGCATCCACGGCGACAAAGGCGCCGTCCAGCACGTCCAACTGACAGCGTTCGACAAACAGCACCGACAGCCGCTCCTTGATGGGGAGCGGCTTGAGCGGCGGCAGCCATTGCGCCATCGCCGCCGTCCTTAAGCCGGAGCCAGGGACAGCAGGCCCAGGCCCATGGCCTTGGCGTGCCCCAGGCCGGCGGCCACCGCCGCGCGCAGCCGTTGGGCGTTGTCCACCGCCAGCACGCCGTCGAAACGCGCCGCTTGCAGGGTGATGACGCCGCCCGGCTTGCGCAGCCGCCACTGCTGGCTGAGACTGCGCTCCACCCGCTGCGGCACGGCGCCGGCCTGCTGCAACTGCCGCGTCAGCCAGGCCAGTTGCTCTTCTTCCCTCAGCAGGCCATAGCGTTTGCCGCCACGGGTGACGGTGGGATTGGCCAGCAGGCGGAAACGATAGCGGCGATCCGTCTCGATCAGTTGCTCCAGCGGCAGCGGCTTGCATTGTACGGCTCGCACTTGCGCCAGTGCCTGCCAATGGCCAGGCTCCGGCGATTGCAGCAGCAATACGGCTACGCCGGCTTCTGCGTCGCAGCGTTCCAGCCGCCACAGAAAGCGCGGCGGGATATCGTCGGCCGCGGCGACGAAGGCGCGGCATAGGCTGCGGTGCATGTCGTAGGCATTGGCCAGATCCCGCCGCGCGGCGGGGTGGCCGGGGTCAAGCGTCAGTTGTGTCAGGTACATCCGCCACCTCCGATTTGACAAAGCGGGGGCCGAAGCGGCGTTCGGCAAACGGCGCCACGGGTTGGTCCAGCCGCACCGCGCCTTCCGACGGATGTTCCAACATCAGGCGCAGCGGCTGACCGGCTTGCTCGCGCTGGGGCGGAGCCAAGCGCGGCCAACGATGGCGCAGGCAATCTTCCAGCTCATGCTCCTGCACGCCCTCTTCCAGCCAAACCGGCTGCGACGGCGGCATGGATTTGCGGCCTAAGGCCAGCGGCCAATGCGGCTGACGCAAGGCTTGCTGGATATGGCGCAGCAGGCCGGCGTCGCCTTCCAGCCCCACCAGAAACATCGCGTCGGCCAGGTAGTAGCGGGGGCTGATCACGGTGCGCTTGAGATCGGCCTTGCCTGAAGCGAGCAATACGCCGGTGGCGGTTTGGTAGTCGCGCATCAGCAGGCCTTCTCTATCCACCCGGACCCCCATGCGCAGCGCGGCCAGATCGTCCACCGCTTGCGCGCGGTCGCGCCCCAGCGCAGCGCAGATCAAGCCGATAACGCCGGACTTGGAGGGTTCCAGACCGCTGTCGCGTTCGTCGAAGCGGCTGGTGGTGCCCCAGGCTTGCATGGGGCCGGCCAGCCTGAGCAGCAGGGTGGCCATATCACCGCTCCCATGCGGCGCCGGCCTGTTGGGCGGCCCAATCCGCCAGCGCCGCCAGGCTGGTTTGCCGCTCGCCTTTGGCCTGCGGCCAGGCGTCGGTCAGGTCGATATAGGCCCAGGCGTCGCGCGCGTCGCCATAGAGACCGGCCAGCTTGTCATCGTAACCCGCGAGCGCCGCCACGGATTGGCCGGTGAGCGCTTCGCCGTTGCGGGCGTAAACAGGTTTTTCAAAAGCATTGGCCAGGTTGAGCGGGCTGGCATGGCGGACGGCGATGCCGATGAAGCTGGGCGGGTTGTGGGCGGCAAAGGTGTTTTGCTTGCCGCTGGGAATGGCGCGGGCCATGGCTTGCACCAGCGCGCGCACGCCGGCGAGCGCCAGCTCACGGTCGCCTTGCAGATTGCCCGCCAGCTTGGCCGGGTCCAGCGCAGCGTAGCGGTAGAAGGTGGCGGAGTTGAATTCCACCTGGCCTATCATGCCGGCGCCGGTTTCATCGGCACTGCCTTTGTCGTCCACGGCGGTGAAGTAGTCGAAGTCACGCACCACTTGATGGGTGCTGATGGCGTGCGCCACCTGGCAGGCGGCATCCTGGTTGACTTCCGGCAGGTCCGCCAGCATGCGGCCGAACAAGGCCACGTCCAGCGCCTTGCCGCCGTTCATGATGGCCTTGGCCTGTTTGGCCAGTTCCGGCGGCACATTGGCCTTGACGTCTTTCTTGCTCTTTTTCTCGCCATTGGCCGACGGGGCCAGCTCATCCCGGTGGGCGTGAATCAGGCTGGCGAAACCGTCTATCTCCTGCTGGCCCAAAAAGAGCAGGTATTCGGTCTTGCCGTCTTCCTTGAGTTTGAGCCCGGCGGCGGCCAATGCGCTTTCAATGCGGCCGTCCAGTTCTTCCCCGGCCAGGCCGAAACGCTGCTGGAGTTGCTCACGCAGCAGTTCCAGCAGTTTTTTGGTGCGCACGCCTTGATTGGCGGCGGGAAAATCCGCTTGCAGACGTACCGCGCGTTTGAAGCACTGGCTGCTGACGCGCGCGCGGCGGTAGCCGCCGAAAACGGCGTCCTTGGGCGCGCCGGTATCGTCGCGGTTAAGATTGGACGGCGCGAAGTTCTGAATCAGATGAAATTCGATAAACAGACTCATGGCTCTCTCCATACGGGGCTGGGGTTCAGTCGTTCAGGGGGGCGGATTGGCGATAAAAGTCTCGCGCCCAGTTACGGCGCACCAGATCGCGGCCGCTGACGCCGTCGTAGCGCTGCGGCTGCCAGGACGATAGCCAGCGGGCCAGATCTTGCAGCAGCGCGGCGTAGTCCAAGCCTTGCTGCTCAGCCGCCAATAGCGAGAAGGCTTGCCTCAGATAGTTGGGCAGTGTTTCCGGTTCGGCATCCAGCAGCGTGACGAAGCGCTGCTCCAGGCTGGCGCTGTCCCGCTGCCGCCACAGCGCGCCAAAGGCCTGGGCAAAGCTGCAGCCGGTTTGTTGCTTGGGCAGTTGGGCAAACAGCGCGGCGGTCAGGTAGAGCGCGCGGCGGAAGCTATCCTCGGCATGGCTGTCCGTTGGCACAAAGCGCTCGACATGGGGGTAGGCCGGCGGGTAGGCGCCCGGCGCGAAACCGGCGCTGCGGCGCAGCTCGGCCAGTGCGCCGCGGTTGCGCTCCGCCAGGGTTTGCAGGTGTTTGACGAAGTCCTGCGCCAGTTCAGACATGATTGTTCTCCTCTTGCGTGGATGCTTGGGTCAAGGGACGGATCAAAGCCAGGTAGCCGGGCTCGGCCAGCGCCAGCGCTTTCAGCGCGGCGGCGTTGCCGCCCAATTGGCGGCAAGCGGCGTCCCAGGCCAGCTTGGCCGCACGGCGCAGCGCGTCCCGCCAATAGGCGTCGGCGTGTTCCAACGCTTCCGCGCCTATCCGCTCCAACAACTGCGGCCAGCGGCTTTCCAGCGCGCTGAAGTAGGCCGCCGGCGCCGGGCCGGCGTCCAGTTGCGCCCGCGCCCGGCCTCGCGTGTCCTTGTGGCCCGGGTCTGGCATGACGGCGGCCAACATGCCGGCCATGACCAGGCGAAGCTTGCTGTACAGTTCTTCGGCTTCGCGCAGCTTGCCGCGGACTTCTTCCGCGCCCTCCGCTTGCTCCAGCACGCGTTGCGGCAGTTCAAAACGCTCGGCGCGCCAGCGCTCCAGCTTGGCCTGATTGCTGGACAGACCCAAGATCATCACGCTCAGCGGCTCGGTCTGCCCCAGCCTGTGCTGTAAATGCCGGGCCCAGCCCAGGGTGGCCGCCGCCAGCGAATGCGCTTTGTCGTCGGCGGGGTTCGGCGGCAGCAAGGCGCCCAAATCGCGCCAAAACGCCCGGCCCTCGCCAAAGCTCAGCCGCACCATATTGTTGACGCCCATGCGATAGCTGGCCATGGCGTCCGGCGCTTGTTCGTTGTCGGCCAGCGCCAACCCAGCGGCAAAACGCAGCTGCCGCACAGTGACGCCATCGGGCTCGGGCAGCAGCAACACGGCACGGCTCAGCCGGGTGTAGCGGTCGTTGTGGCCGCTGGCCAGCGTGGGTTCGGCGCGTAATTGGGCTATGGTGGGCTGGAGTTTTTCCCAGGCAGGCAGGTCATCGTCCGGCCCCGACGGGTGCAGGGCCAACAACAGGGTTTGCGCCAGGGTTTGCCCTACGGGCAGACTGGCGGCGGTATTGGCCAGCGGCCCGGCCTTGTCGGAGTCGCGCAGGGTTTTCACCAAGCCACCTGGGGTGAACTGCAAAAAGCCCAGCAAATGGCGTAGCGCTTCGGCAGCGGGAATGGCGGAGGGTTGACTATCAATAGAATGATCAAAGAGCACCGGGCTGTTGCCGATGCTGCTGGCCAGGGAAATCTGCGACCAGGGCTTGGCCTTGTCGCGAGTGGCTTCATCTTGGGCCAGGGCCGCCACCTGCATGAAGGGGCGTTGCGGATCAAACAGATTGAAGACGCCGCGCCAATGCTCCAGGTAGTCGTGAATGGCGGCCACCGGCAGGCCTTCGCGGTAGCCGCGCGCCAGATCTGCACTATCCCAGCGCCCAAAGCCACGCCGCAGCGCACGGTTGAGGATGGCCAGCAGCAGACGGTACTCGGCCAGCAGGCTGGGCGGCGCGGTGTCGGCCAGGGCGGCGATGCGGTCGGCATCGGCGAATAGCTGCACCAGGCCGATCTCGGCCACGCGCCCATCCAGGTAGCGGACCGGGAGCCAAGCGGCGTCCAGCAGATTGATGGTTTTATTCATAAACACCCCCCTTCGCTAATGCCATGGACATCAATCTAACAGATGGCGGGAAGGACCGGCCACTAGATGGCTTCCCTGCCTGAGCTGTACGCCATCTTCGTTTCTCTCACCAATTGAGAACGACAATGCCAGTAACACTTAAAGGCAACTTGTTTTGCAGTCTAGCTATATGTATGATTTCATTACTTTTTAAGTGCCTTGTAACACAAATAAGGAACGCCATGAGCGAAACGACTTTTACTTTTCGTGTCGATGAGTCACTAAAACAAGAATTTGCCAAAATAGCCAAGCTTCGAGACCGCACTGGGGCTCAGTTGCTCCGTGACTTTATGCGTGATGTCGTACGGGAAAATAAGGAGGTTGCTGAATATGAGCAGTGGTTCCGTCACCAGGTCCAGCAGGGTTTGGACCAGGCAAACTCCGGAGAGCTGGTAGAAGGTGATGAGGTAGACGCGCGTTTTGCAGCTAAAAGAGCAGCGTTGCGCCGAAGAATGGCTGAACGATGAAATTGGTGTGGACGCTTGAGGCGGTGTCAGATCGCGAGGCTATTTTTGACTATATTGCAGCCGACAATCCAGTAGCCGCTCTTGATCTTGATAAGCATTTTGAGCAGCAAATTCTTCGGCTGCTTCAGCACCCAGAGTTGGGCCGTGCAGGGTGTGTTGCCGGCACACGGGAGTGGGTGCTTCATCGCCACTATATCTGCGTTTATGATGTGACAATAGATCAACTTCGGGTACTCCGAATTTTGCATGTAGCCCGACAATGGCCATGAATATTAGATTTATTTAGGGTCTGTTGACGTTTATTTTGCCGCTACGCTAGACAAATCTCTGCTCATGGCAAAATCATGACATGGAAGTGCGGCAGCCATGCCTCCTCCCTTATTTCTGTTTCCCATAAACAAGCCCCAAGCGCGGGTCCAGCGATACGCGCACCTCTCCCATCTGGTAATCGCCGTCCTTTGTCAACGGCAATACATGGCAATGACTGAGCAAGGGATGTTCGCTCAAAGCCGGATACCCAGGTTGCTCCAGTAAATGCAGGACCAGCTGTCGGCGCGACAATTTGATGTGCCGTTCAAACAGTCTTTGGGCAAGCGCATCCGACACGGCTTGCTGCGGATCGAGCGATGCGCCATCCGGCTCAGGCCGCCAGCGCCCATCGGCATCGACCCAGACCGGAATCACGGTCAGGCTGTCATCCCCCAGCCGGGTGCGGTTGCGCAAGGCCAAGGTATCGTCTTCATCAGCGCCATGCGGCTTGCCGATGTAAGCGATGGCGGCCTCACTCTGTAGATCCAGCGCAATCTGCTGCGCCAACTGCGCCTGAAAATTGGCCTTGGCGCCATGACGGGTGCGTTCCACCATTTCAAGCCGTTCGCGCAAGGCCTCCGGCAAATGACCCAAATCCGGCCAGGGCGCGTACACCGCCTGCACCAGGCGGTCGATGTCCTGCGGCAGCCGCCAGACTGGCTCGTTTTGCAGCACGGCCCAGGTCACCAGGCAGAGGTAATCGCCATACACCCGTCCCCAGCCGGTCTGTTCCAGTTCGGGCACCACATCGGCTAGCAAGCCGGCCACTTGCAATCGTGGTTGCGCGTGCGCCGCCGGGCGTTGTTTGCGTTGATGCCGGTGCAAGCGGCCGGCGCGTTGCAATAGAAGGTCGACGGGACAGAGATCGGAAATCATGAAATCGAAATCAATGTCCAGGCTTTGCTCCGCCACTTGCGTCGCAATCAGCAAAGCACGCTTGGGACGCGAGCCCATGGCGGGAGAGGAGCCGAAAGTGGACAACACTTGCTGCTCCAGCTGCCGGCGCTGCTCGGCGGGGAAGCGGGCATGAAACAGCAACAACATGCCATCTGACGGACAATATGGCCGTAATAGCTGGTACAGCTGCTGCGCCCGGTCCACGGTATTCACGATGACCACGCCACACCCGCCCTGCTCCAAGGCAAGCCGCGCGGCGGCGGCGATGTGGTCCAAGCCCTCCGGGAGGCCGGTCACGGCGATAGGCTGCTGTTCACGCGCGATAAAGGTGGCGCCACGCGCTCCGGCGTCATCCACCAGCAGTATCCGCGGATAGGCCGGCGACGGCAGCTCGCGCTCATCCACGCCCCAGGCCTGCAATAAACGCGCGCGCCGTGTATCCGGCAAAGTGGCGCTCATCAAGATGACCGAGCAACCCAAGGCTTTCAGCCAAGCCAGCAAGGTTTCAATCAAGCGACCGGTATAGGTATCGTAGGCATGCACCTCGTCCAAAACCACCACCTTATTGGCCAGCCCCCATAGCCGGACAAAGTGATGTTTGACGTTCAATACAGAAAACAAGGCCTGGTCCACAGTGCCCACGCCATAGGGAGACAACAAGCCGCGCCGACGTTGGGCAAACCAGCCGGAGGAGCCCACCGCGTCATTACCATGCTGGTCCCAGATCTCGCGCAAATGCGCAACGGTCTGATTCATGGCGGCCCCGCCATGCAATAGCTGGATATCCTGCCGCTCCCCAGAGGCGAATGCGCGCAGAAAGGCCAAGGTCCGCTCGAACATGGCATTGCCGGTGGCTTGGGTAGGCAGCGCCAGATAGAAGCCACGGTGATGTTGGCGCGCCTGCAAACGCAAAGCCGCGATAAAGGCCAGTTCGGTCTTGCCTTCTCCCATCGGCGCTTCCACCAACATTAGCGCCGGGCCGCTTCCCTGAATCAACAAGGCGTCGCCGGTTAGTTGCAGCGGCCTCGCTTGTGCAGAGGCCTCCGCGCTCAGCAGCCGCGCCAATATCGCGTCACAAGAACAGGCCTGTTGATGCAATAAGGGCCGGCTGGATGGCCAGCCTAGTTTGTCAGGGGAAGACAGCGCCGATTCCGCCAGACGTCTGGCGGCGTGATAGTGGGCGGATGGCGTATCGCCCCGCTCTCCAGGCGGAAACCAGTCCGCATTAGAGCCGATCCAGTCGCATACGCTGGTCAGACCGGCCAGCCACTCCACAGCAAGCAGCGGCAATGGATGATCCGGCGGAACATCAGACGGCGCCAGGGTGTGCCAATAGGCCTGGAATAGACTCTGCCTTGTCTGCTTCCAAATGGCCGGTTCGCGCAGCGGAGCACCAGCGCCCAAGGAGGTAAAGTTGAAACCGTGGTGGGCGCTGACAGCCTGTGCCGCATCCTGCGCCCATAATCGCGGCACGCCCTCGGCCTGCAACAAGCCTGGCAGCAAGGCCGCACTGGCCAAGTCATGCCGGTCTTGCGCCAGCGCCACCACCGATGAGAATGGCAAGCCGGCGCGCTCAACTTGTAAGCGCCCGGCTTCCCACTTGGCCTGAAACCCCGGAGTGGCTTTGCCGAGATCATGCAAACCCACCAAGGCGGCCAGCCACCCATTCAGGGACTCTGACGGCAGGCCAAACCAGTCCGGAGCAGTCTCTGGCGCAGCCAGACACCACTCCAACAGCACGGAGGCCACGGCAGCCACATCCAACATGTGACACAGCAGGCCATGTCCACCCTCTTCACCACTTTTGGCCCATAAGCTGCGCACCGCCACACTCAATGATGTTTCCATGCACTCAACCCTTGCTGCCGCTCGTACCTAAACAACGGCAGCGCTTCAGGGCCGCCTTGGAGCTCAAGACAAAGCAGAAACGGATAGCCGCCTTGATGAGTGCTCAATTATGCCGAAAGCAACACCGATAAGCGAAGGAACGCGTTTGACATTGCGCAAGGCAAGCCGGACGCGAGTCGATCAGGCCGGTTCTAACGCTGGCGTTCGCAGTCAAGAAGGATAGACAGGCAATTTAGGCATGAAGGCAAGACGCGGCCACCCAAGCAGCCCCTGCCCCTCACTCCCCCCGCTTAAGCTGCTCCAACATCTCCTGCCACAGTTCCCGGTACACCGGATTGCTGGCGCCTTCGCCATGTCCGGGGTTGTCGGCGTTGGGGCGGCGTATCGGTTTATTCAGCGCAAACTGGTGGTCGGCCGGGATGCGCATCGTGTTGTAGGAATTGCGGATGAGATCGGCAAAGCGCTCTTGCACGTGATAGGTGCCGAACAATCTGTCCGGCGGCGTGGCGCCGGGAGAGGCGTACCAGGAGGCGATGCGATTGTTGGCGCGCATGTCCCAGCCGCCGGAAAAGTCGATCACGCCTCTGACGGCCACGCGCTTGGCGATATAGGCGGCCATGCCACCGCCTTGGGATTGACCGGACAGCACGATCTTGCTCCAGTCTACGGCTTGCTTGTCCAGATACTGTTCCCAACGGCCTTGGGGATCGGTCTTGGCCAGGTAGCGCAGCAGAGCGGTCAGTCTATGGACAATGGCGTCTTTGGGTTTGTCCTGGATCAGCGGGGTGGCGTTTTCCCCAAAGGCGCGCTTCTGGCGCATTTGTGCCGCGCAGTCCGGATTGGTCGCCAGCACCGGCCGGGTGCAAACCTGGGAAACGGCCGGCGTGTCGATGTAGGACAGGATGATGAAGCGGTAGCCCTGAGCCAGGGCGGTGTCGATGAAAGCCTGTTCGCCCACCACGGTGCGCGTGGTTTCGCCGCCGGTTCCAGGCAGGAAGACCAGCAGCGGCGCGTGTCCGCCCCTTTCCGTTGAGAAAACGATGTGCGGCCCGCTGTTCGCCACAATCCCGCCATCGGTATCCGCGGGAAGAATATCCTTGCGGACAGCGTCCGCCCATGTGGCCGTGGCGATACTGAACAGCAGCGCCGCCGCGGCCGTCTTGCCGGCCCATTTCCAAACTGTCATTGCATTCCTCGCATCTTCAATAAGAGCGGCTAACAAACTCAGTTTCACGTCTGAGGCCAGGCGCGCCGCGCAGGCAGTACTTGAGTACGGCAAGTCGGCGCAACGCGGCATCAGGGGTTTGTCAGCCGCTCTGTAAGTGGGTTGAATTGCCCCGACGGCCTTGGGCCTACGTGAGCCCTTGGCTAGTTTTCTCAGAACCTGTTCAAAGTCTGCTGCGCTTCAGCGATACGACGTTAAAAACAAGCTCAAAATGCTCATGTACCACCTGTACATTCCGCTTTTTCGCTCGTTTTCGCCTTGTCTCGCCCTTGCTCGCGAGACTTTGAACAGGCTCTAAGAGTCGGTTTACGATCTGCTGCGCGTCGGCGATACGGCGTTGAAAACAACTTCAGAATGCTCATGTACCCCTTGTACATTCCGTCTTCTCGGCCGCTTTCGCCTTGCCTCGTTCTGGCTCGCGAGATCGTAAACACGCTCTCCGACTCTACTCGCGCTGTCCTGCGCGTAAAAGCGCGGCAAGGCGGATTTAGGCCAAGAATTTGTTTACAATTGTTTACATCGAAAAGTTTAAAAAAAGCAAGACAAGGCACAGACCGTTGGACAAGCGGAAGGTAGGCACGGCGGAGTCTTCATCAAGACTTCAGGCGCGCATCCCAAGGCACGTCCCGCACGCTGAGTATCCGGCAGGCGCCGGCGTCCGGATGGAGGGGATTGAGCAGGTAGTTGTGGGCGTTGGGGGCCACCGCGCTGGGCACTTGCAGCGCGGCGGAGGCCTGACGTTGCAACCAGTGGTGGCCCAGGCCCTGGGTGAGCGCGGGTTGCAGGGTCCAGTCAGCCGGCAGGCTGGCCTGGTCCAGCGTCTGCACCAGCCGGTCCGGCAGTTCCACTTGCAGCAGGGTGAAGGTGGCGGGCAGGACGGCCACTTCCAGGTGCACCAGCGCTTCCAGCATGGCGCTGGCCGGGTGGTCCGCCAGGTAAACGATGGGCTGGCCGGCGGGATGCCAGCGGCCGGGCCAGCGCAGCCCGCCCAGGCCCTTGAGGTCTGCGTAGCGGCTGATGCGCCAGGCAATCACGCCGCGTAGCCTTCGTTGGCTTGGGCGATCAGTTGCTCCACCAGCCGCGCGCCGGGCTCGGTATGGGCCATGTCCAGCGGCGATTTGCCCTCAAAGCGGTGCAGCGGCTTGCGCAGCCATTGGGCGGCGGCGTCCTTGTCGCCGAACAGGTCTTCCGCCAACAACAGCAGCTTGGCCACGCGCACGCCGCGTTCGGATTCCTCGGTATTCAGCGTCTGGCCCTTCTTGATGCGATGGGACAGGGTGCGCGGCGGGATGACGAACTCCAGTTCGCCACGGCTGAGGCCGGCGTCCACCAGGCGCTCCAGCATGCCGGTGTCCACGCCCAGCTCCACCACTTTGGCCACGTCGAAATCGTTGAGCATTTCCTGCCCCACCAACACGCTCAGTTCCTGCAACAGGCTGTGTTCCACCATGGGCGGGACCGGCGTCTCCGGCACGAATACTTGCAGCGCTTTCATGGCCCCTCCTTGATTTGGCAATTTGCTCATTTATTATCGGCATTTTGCCAAAACAAAACAAGGGCGCGGCTTGACCGGCTTCCCTCTTCTGACTCTAAGAGCCGCTAACAAAACCTCGCAGAGAACCTGAGCCAAGGCGCGCCGACGCAGGCAGTACAAGTAGTACGGCAAGGAGGCGCAACGCAGGATCAGGGGTTTTGTTAGCGGGTCTAAACGCAACAGAAGCTGCACGCCGGACGCTTGGATTAGACCGCCCCAATCTTGACATTTGAAAGCGGCAATGCGGGTTTTATGTCTTTTACATTGCGCGGGGCATGAAAAAACCTCATATCGGCCCCATGCCCGGCCTTGGCACCCCGCCTTGCCCCGCTTGCCCGGACATACACCCTATGTTCCCGCTTTGCGATGCAAAAATAACCATTAGGACTATCGGCGCGGCGTGAATTATGATTGCGCCTATTCAATGAACGTCGCACCGCTTCCGCCTCCGCACGAGGAGGGGCGCTGGCATTGAAACACTCCATCATTCCGGCCTGTGGGCCCGTTCCCGATGTTCCAGAGTCCCGGCCCAAGCTGGAGTCCGTGCCGGCACGAAGCGCTGCGTCTTCACACATTGATGCAATCGCCAATTCATAGGCGTTTGCTATGAAAAAAGATGAATATCAGCGCCTATGGGGGGCATTATGTTAAGTCAATTCACGATCGGGCAGCGCATCGCCGCGCTGGCGGGCAGCCTGCTGTTTGCAGTGGCTCTGGTGGGCGGTTCCGGCTGGTGGTCGCTGAACCAGATGGATGGCGAGCTGACCTCGCTGTTTGACCAGAAAATCGCGTTCCGCTACCAGATGAACGCCATGCAAAGCAATATGCTGCACATCCGCCAGGATGAGAAGAACATCTTCATCAGCATCGGCAATCCGGACAACTCGGATCAGAGCATCCAGACCAATAAGCAGTTGCTGGACAAGCACATCGCCGAATTCAAGAACCAGGCGGCCACCGCCAAGTCCATGGCCATGGCCGCGGATCACCAGAAAACCTTCGACAGCATGCTGACCGGCATCTCCGGCTACGAGCAGGGCATGAACGGGCTGTATCAGAAGATCGCCAGCGGCGAGATCAGCCGGGCCAATGTCGGCGACGCCGGCATCACCCCGTTCAAGCCCAAGCTCTACGAGGCGCGCGACGCGCTCAACAGTCTGAGCAAGCTGGCGGACGAGTCCGCGCAGTCCGCGGAGGACGCGCTGGCGGTCAGCATGAAGAACACCCGCAATATGATGCTGACCATTCTGGGCCTGGCCCTGGTGGTGGGCGTCGCGCTGGCCTTCGCCATCGTCCGTTCCATCACCCGTCCCTTGCAGGCCATGCAGCAGACCATGCGCCACGCGGCGGAGAAGAACGACCTGACGGTGACTGTGGATCAAACCGGCCGCGACGAGGTCAGCGAAACCGGCCGCGCGCTGGCGCAGCTGCTGGGCAATCTGCGCGCCTTTCTGCAGCAGACCCGCGAGGACGCCAAGCAGGTGAACGACACTGCCCACGCGCTGTCCGGCGTGTCCAAGCGCATTGCCGAGGCATCCCAGGTGCAGACTGACGCCTCCTCGTCCACCGCCGCCGCGGTGGAGGAGATGACGGTCAGCATCAATCTGGTGGCCGAGCACGCGGTGGAAATGGCCGGCGAGGCCAAGAGCAGCATGAACGAGGCGGTGAGCGGCAGCGAGGTGGCCGGCCAGGCCGCGCAGCAGATGTCCGAGATCGCCAGCGTAATCAGCCGCTCCGAGACCATCATCATCGGCCTGAACCAGCGTTCCGATGAGATCGGCAACATCGTGGACGTGATCCACGACATCGCCGAGCAGACCAATCTGCTGGCCTTGAACGCGGCCATCGAGGCGGCGCGCGCCGGCGAAACCGGCCGCGGCTTCGCCGTGGTGGCGGACGAGGTGCGCAAGCTGGCGGAACGCACCGCGCAGGCCACCGGCGAAATCTCCGAAAAAATCAAGGCGGTGCAAGGCGACACCACCACGGCGGTGGCCAGCATGCGCGAGGCCACCGAGCGAGTGGAAACCGGCGTGGCGCTGAGCGGCACGCTGTCCGAGCGCCTGGCGCAGATCCGCGTGCTGTCCACCCGTCTGCTGGAGAAAACCAGCGAGATCGCCGAGGCGATGCGCGAGCAGAGCACGGCCAGCAACGACGCCGCCAAGAACGTGGAGCGCATCGCCAATATGGGCACGGAAAACGGCTTGTCGGTGGAGGAATCCTCCGCCATGGCGCAGCAGTTGTCCGGCCTGGCGCATGGACTGGATGCGGCGATTAACCGCTTCCGCGCGGATTAAAAACAAGAAGCTCCAGCCCTTGAACGCCTTCTAAACATCCAGCCTCTCAAGCTTGAGGGCGCGTCCGGCTTGGTCCGGGCGCGCCCGCAGAACGTGTTTACAATCTCGCGAGCAAGAGCGAGACAAGGCGAAAACGAGCGAAAAAGCGGAATGTACAAGTGGTACATGAGCATTTTGAGGGCGTTTTCAACGCTGTATCGCCGAAGCGCAGCAGATCGTAAACAGGTTCTCATGCCACAATCCGGGTTTTCGCCCGTCCTCTTCTCCCATGTCCGTCCTCGAGCCGCTGTACGCGCCGTTCGCCCCCTCTCCCGCCGTGCTGCTGTGGCCAGCGCTGTTCCTGTTGCTCAGCCGTCAGTTGCGCCGCCGCGCCTGGTTCTGGCCCTATGTGGCGCTGTCGCTGCCGGGCACGGTGCTGCACGAGCTCTGCCACTTCCTGGTGGGCTGGCTGCTGCGGGCGCGGCCCAGCCGCTTCAGCGTGTGGCCGCGCCGCAACGGCCGGCAGCTGACGCTGGGTCAGGTGGGCTTCAACCGGCTGACGTGGTGGAACGCGCTGCCCATCGGCATTGCGCCCTTGCTGTTGCTGCCGCTGGGTTGGAGCCTGCTGGCGCTGGCGGCGCGCTGGCCGTGGCTGAGCCCGGCCACGGCCGGACTGGGCTTTCTGGCGGCGCAGTGCTGGGACGGCTGCCTGCCCAGCAGCACGGACTTGAGCCACGCCGGCCGCTCCGCGCTGGCTTATTGCGCGCTGGCCTGTATCCTGTTTGGCGCTTACGCGCTGCTGCATTACGGTTTCCGCGCGCTGGCCGGACAATAAAAAACCGCCGGTTTCCCGGCGGTTTTGTGCGAATGGCCGTCAGCGCTTAGGCCGGCGCCATGCCCACCCAGCCCTGCGGAATGGACTCCAACAGCTTGCGGGTATAGCTCTGCCGCGGCTCGCGGTAAATCTGGTCCGCGTCCGCCTGCTCCACCACCTCGCCCTTGTTCATCACCATCACCTGGTCGGAGATATGTTTCACCAC
>NZ_JAMZGH010000049.1:0-47491 GCF_024158805.1 Chromobacterium sp. S0633
CATGTAACGTATTCCGGCCGGGCGGGCCGGGGCTTAGTCTGATCCTGCAGTGCAACAATTCCTCGCCGGGCCGGCCGCTGGTCGGGTCCGCCGCCAGCAAGGCCTGCCCCGAAGCCTCCAGCGCCTGCCGCGCCCGGCACAGCTGGCGCGCGCTGCCGATATGGGCGGCCAGCCGCGCCAGCACCTCCGCCGGCCGCAGCGGCTTGATCACGTAATCCGCGCCGCCGGCGGCAAACGCCGCCAGCACGTGCTCGCTGTCGCTGAGCCCGGTCATGAACACGATGGGAATCGCCTGCGTTTCCGCCCCCGCCTTCAAGCGCCGCGCCGTCTCGAAGCCGTCCATGCCCGGCATCAACGCGTCCAGCAGAATGATGTCCGGCCGGCACTCGGCGGCGCGGCACAAGGCCGCCGCGCCGTCCGTGGCCAGCAAGACCCGGTAGCCGGCCAGGTCCAGCGCATCGTGCAGCAAGGCCAGGTTTTCCGGCTGATCGTCCACGATCAGCGCCGTCGCCCGCTCCGGCCGCGGCGCGCTCACGCCGGCGCTCCCGGCAGCCATCGCAGCAACTCGTCCAGCCGGCAGCCGTCCAGCAGGCTCCGCGCCCGCGCCAGAAACGGTCCGTAAGCCGGGTCCGCCCCCAGCGCGCCCACCTCCAAGCGCAGCAGGGCGGCGCGCGCGCCGCGCAGATAGCCGCGCCGTAAAGCCTGCCGCAACTCGTCCAGCGCCTCCTCCGGCGGCCAGCGCAGCGCCGGCTCCTCGCCGCTCAGCCACTCCAGCTGCAAGCGTCGGCCTATCCAGTCCAGCAGCTGCTCGACGCGGATGGGCTTGACGAAGAAATCCTCGGCGCGGATGCCCGCGTCGTTGTCCTGCCCCCGTTCGAAGGCGTTGGCGGAAATCACCGCCAGCGCAGGCGCGTCGCCGTGCCGGCGCCGGATGCGCCGCAGGGTTTCCCAGCCGTCCAGGCCCGGCATCGCCAGATCCATGCACACCAGATCCGGCAGCGTCCGCGCCTGCTCCAGCCAGTCCAGGCAAGCCTGGCCGCCGGCCGCCTGCTCCACCTCGAAACCCAAAGGCCGCAAGGCGCTGGCCAGCATCTCCCGGTCCTGCTCATGATTGTCCACCAGCAGCACCCGCCGCCTCCGGCCCTGGTAGCCGACGCGCGCCGACAAGGGCGCCGCCGGCGCGGCGCCCAGCCGCGGCAGGAACAGGCGCAACGTGAACACGCAGCCCCCGCCCGGCCGGCTGTCCAGCCTCAGCTCCCCGCCCATCAGCGAGGTCAGCATGCCCGCAATGGTCAGGCCCAGCCCGCTGCCGCTCTGGCCGGCGGCCCCGCCGCCGCGCTCAAACGGCTCGAACACGCGCTCGGCCTCCTCCGGCGCGATGCCGGGCCCGGTGTCGGCAATTTCAAAACACGCCACCTCGCCCTGATAGCGCAGGCCCAGGCTGACCTCGCCATGCGCGGTGAACTTGACCGCGTTGCCCAGCAAATTGATCAGAATCTGCCGCAGCCGCCGTTCGTCGGCGCGCACCATGGCCGGCCACTCGCCTTGCGGCAGGAAGCGGAAGCCCAGGCCCTTGTCCCGCGCCTGCAGCTGGAACATCGCCGTCAATTGGCCGATCAGCGCGGCGAAGTCCAGCGGCCGCGGCTCCAGGCTGAGCCGGCCGCTTTCTATCCGCGCCAGATCCAGCGTGCCCTCGATCACCGACAGCAGGTGATCCCCGCTGCGGCGGATCACCGCCAGCGCCGGCCGTTTCGACGGCGGAATCTCCGGGTCCCCGTCCAGGATCTGCGCATAGCCCAGCATGCTGTTCAGCGGCGTGCGCAGCTCATGGCTGAGCGTGCTCACGTAGCGGCTCTTGGCCTGATTGGCCTGCTCCGCGTCGCGGCGCGCCTTTTGCAGCAAGGCGTCGGTGCGGCGGTGGGAAGCGATCTCGCGCAATAAGCGCTGGGTCTGCCGCTTGGACTCTTGCCGCGCCACCTGCCGGCTCTGCCGCAACAAGACCAGCCACCAGGCCAGCACGCTGCAGCCCAGCAGCAGGCCCGCGCCCAATTGCGGCAGCCGCGCCGCCAGCCCCTCCAAGGCCGGGCGGCTCCGCGCCCAAAAGGACAAGCCGGCCATAAGCAGGCCCAGCCCCGCCAGCATGGGCGTCATCAGCAGCAGATAATCGGCCAGGCCGCGTTGCAGATACGGCCGGCAGCCCCGCGGCAGCAGCCGGCTCAGCCAGGCGCGCCACTGCTTGTCCAGCCGCGCCTTGGGCTTGCAGCGGTCCTCGCAGCGCGCGTCCAGCGTGCAGCACAGGGAGCAGATCCAGCCGCGATACGCCGGGCAACTGACCATGTCCGGCGGCTCGTACAGGCGACGGCACAATACGCAGCGCTGCGGCGGAGCCGGCGGCGGAGCCGGCGGCGACGCCGGCTGTCGCGCCAGGTAATAACGGCCGCCGCTGAGCCAGGCCAGCGCTGGCGTGGCCAGCAAGGCGGTCAGCAAAGACAGGAAGGGGGCCAGCGGCTGCATCTGCTCGCCCAGCGCCCCCAGGTGCGCCGACACCGAAACCGCCGAGGCCAGGAGCAGCGAACCCAGCCCCACCGGATTGACGTCGTAGAGATAGCCGCGGCGGAACTCAATGCCCGGCGGGCTCAGCCCCAGCGGCTTGTTGATGGCCAAATCCGCCGCCACGGTCACCATCCAGGCAATGGCCAGATTGGCGAACAGCGCCAGCACGTGCGCCAGCGCCTGGAAAATCTCCAGCTCCATCAGCAAGAGCGCGATCAAGAGATTGAAAGCCACCCACACCACCCGCCCCGGATGGCTATGGGTCAGCCGCGCGAAGAAATTGGACCAGGCCAGCGAACCGGCGTAGGCATTGGTGACATTGATCTTCAGCTGCGACAGCAGCACGAACAGCACCGTCGCCGCCAGCGCCAGCCGGCCGTCGCCCCAGATCCGGGCGTAGCCGAACCAATACAGGCGCGCCGGATCCGGCGCCGGCCCGCCGGCCTGACCATGGTCCAGAACCAGCCAGGCCAGCAGCGCGCCGCCCAGCATCTTCAGCATGCCGGGCAATACCCAACCCGGGCCGCCGGCCAGGCAGGCCAGCCACCAGCGGCGGCGCTGGCCGGTGGCGGGCGGCGGCATGAAGCGCAGATAGTCCGCCTGCTCCCCCATCTGCGCGATCAAGGCGATGCCGATGCCGAAAGCCGCACCAAAACGACGCAGATCAAAGCCGCCCGCACCGCCTTCCGCCCCGGCGTAGTGCCAAAAGCCGCTCAAGGCCTCCGGCTGGCGCGCCAGCACGAAACCATAGGGCAGCAACAACAAGCCCAGCCACAGCGGCTGGGTCCAGACTTGCAGCCGGCTGATGGCGGTGACGCCGTGGGCCACCAGCGGCAGCACCGCCACGGTGCACAGCACATAGCCCCAGGCCGGCGGCAGGCCAAAGCCCAACTCCAGCGCATAGGCCATGATGGCCGCTTCCAGCGCGAAGAAAATAAAGGTGAAGGCCGCGTACAGCAAAGAGGTGACGGCGGAACCCAGATAGCCGAAGCCGGCGCCGCGGGTCAGCAGATCCATGTCCACGCCGTAGCGGGCGGCGTAGACGCTGATAGGCAGGCCGGCCAGCAGAATCACCAGCCCCACCGCCAGAATGGCCCAGGCCGCATTGACGAAGCCGCCCGCCGTCAGCATCGCCGCGCCCACCGCCTCCAACACCAGAAAAGCGGCGGCGCCGCCCAGCGCGGTGTGCGCCACCCGCCACGGCGACCAGCGCCGAAAGCTCTGCGGGGTATAGCGCAAGGCATAGTCTTCCAGCGACTCGCGCGCCACCCAACTGTTGTAATCGCGGCGAACTTTCACCGCGTAAAGCGGCGCGGGATGGGAAGCGGACATGGCGGCGGCCTTGAGGTGATGCTAACAACTGCTTTAATGCAAAAAGCCTGCCAAGCGCCGCCGCGCGCGGCAAAAGGCCGCCGCTTCCCATCGCCTCCCTGCGCGCCGTTTTATACGATACGAATGGCGAATGTACTGATTCAGTGGAGAATTTCGCGCCGCCGCCTGCAAACAAGCTATTCACACAACATTAAGCAAGCGCTAATATTGATTGGCAACCACCACCCAGGCCGGCTCCGCCGGCCCGCCACATTAAGGAATTCCCGATGGATACCCTGCTGTTTCTGCTATTGGCCGCCTCATTGCTGGCCTTGATCCTGCGCAAGCGCCAATGGGCCTACGCCTGCTGGGGCCTGGCCTTCGCGCTCACGCTGTACTGGTTCAAGTTCCACGCCACCAGCAGTCTGCCCATTTCGCTGTGAGGAGCCCGACATGACGCACAACCTCACCGACAAGTTGAACCAACTGGGCCTGCTGCTGATCAACCTGATGCTGCTGGTCGCCTTCTACTTCCAGTTCGCCCAGCATGAGCTGCCCTGCCCGCTCTGCCTGCTGCAACGCGTGGCCTTGTGCGCCATCGCGGTGGCGCTGGCCGCCAATGTGCTGCTGGGCGACAAGCCCGGCCATTACGGCATGATGCTGCTGGCCGCCGCCGCCGGCTTCGCCGTGGCCGGCCGTCAAGTGCTGCTGCACATCGCCCCCGGCGACGCCGGCTTCGGCCCGCCCATCCTGGGCCTGCATTTCTACACCTGGGCCGCCATCGCCTTTTTCGCCGTCTTCATCGGCTGCGGCCTGCTGCTGATGCAGTGCCAGCGCGAACACAGCTTCGACCGTCAGCCCCCGGCGCAGCTGGGCCGGCTGGCCAAGGCCGGCGTCGCCCTGACCATGGCCCTGCTGCTGGGCAACGCCCTGTCCGTATTCCTGGAATGCGGGCTGGCGGCTTGCGGAGAAAGCCCGATCAGCTATCTGCTGCTCAATTAAGCCCGCGCCGCGCCGCCGCTAGATCGACCAATCCTCGTCCGGCGCGGCGGCGCGCGCCGCCGGCGCTTCCGGCCGCAGCACCAGCCACAGCGCCAGCGCGATCAAGGCGCCGCCCAGCGCCTGGGACAGCGTCGCCGTCTCTCCCAGCGCCAGCCAGCTCCAGAAAATGCCGAAAGGCGGAATCAGAAACGTCACCGTCAGCGCCTTCAGCGGGCCGACGTCGGCGATCAGTCGGAAATACAAGACATAGGCCAGCGACGTGCACAGCAGGCCCAAGGCCAGCATCGCCAGCCACACCTCCGCCCCCGCCTCCGGCCACCCCAGCGGCTGGGAGCTCGCCTGCCAGGCCATCAAGGGCAATAGCAGCAAGACCGCGCCCAACTGGCTGCCCAGAGCCACCACGCGGCTGTCCAGCCCGCCGCGGTCCGCAATCCAGCGCTTGGTCAGAAAACCGGCCAGGCCGTAACAGGCGGTGGCCGCCAGGCAGGCCGCCACGCCCCACAAAGCCGCCGTTCCCGTCGCCAGCGGGCCCGTCTGCGTCAGCACCGCCACGCCGGCCAGACCGATCAGCACGCCGGCCAGCTTGTTGGCGCTAATGCGCTCCCCAAACGCCGCCGCGCCGATCAACACCCCCATCAGCGGCGTGCTGGCGTTCAGGATCGCGCTATAGCCGGCCGGCAACACCCGGGCCGCCAGCGCGAACAACAGAAAGGGCAAGCCGGAATTGATCACCCCCAGCAGCAAGGTGGCGGCCAGCTTGCCCTTGAAGGACAGCCCCACCCGCAACAAGGCGATCAGCCCCAGCAGGCCCGCCGCCCCCAGCGCCACCCGGCCAAACGCCGTCGGCAAGGCGCCCAGCGCCGGCGCGGCGATGCGCATGAACAAAAAGCTGCCGCCCCACAAGGCCGCCAACAACAGCAAACGACTCAAGCTCGCCATTCCCATGATGCCTCTCCCTTCGCCTTGTATTTAACTTTGCTAAACCAGATACTGAAATCATCAACCGCATAGATGCCGCAAACAAACGATTTTTCCTGCCTGACAATTTAGAAAATCTAAACTCATATGCCCAAACCGCCGCTGGAATCCCTGCGCTTCTTCGAAGCCGCCGCGCGCCGGCTCAGCGTCAAGCTGGCCGCCGAAGAACTGCACGTCACCCCCGGCGCGGTCTCCCAGCAACTGCGCAAGCTGGAAGACTGCCTGGGCCAGCCGCTGTTCGAGCGCCGCGCGCGCGGCCTGACGCTCAACGCCGCCGGCCGCGACTACCTGGCCGCCTGCCGGCAAGCGCTGGACCTGATAGACCACGCCACCGCGCGGCTGACCGGCGCCCGCCGCGTAATCCTGCTCAGCTGCACCCCCTCGTTTGGCGCGCAATGGCTGCTGCCCCGGCTGCAGGGCTTCATGCGCGAGCACCCGCGGATCGACGTCCACGTCAGCACCGGCAACCGCGTGGTCGACCTCGCCGCCGAAAACATCCACTTCGCCGTGCGCCACGGCCTGGGCGATTACCCCGGCCTCAGCGCCTGCAAGCTGCTGGACGACGAACTGACGCCGGTATGCGCGCCCGCGCTGCCGGCGCGGCTGGACGCCCTCGGCGGCGAGCGGCTGCTGCACGACGAACACCGCGGCGACTGGCGGCTGTGGAGCCGCGCCGCCGGCCTGGAACTGGACTGCGAACAAGGCGTGGTCTGCGTGGACTCCAACGCCGCCATAGAGGCCGCGCTGGCCGGCCGCGGCTACGCGCTGGCGCGGCGCTCCTTGCTGCAAGCCGAACTGGCCGCCGGCCGGCTGCGGGAACTGCCGGCGCCGCCGCTGCGCAGCGCCCTCGCTTATTACCTGATACACCGTCCGGATCTCATGCGCGACCCGGAAATGGGCGTCTTCAAACAATGGCTGCTGGAACAAGCCGCGGCGACCCAAAACAAAAGCCCGCCGGACGGCGGGCTTGTTGCGCAACAGCGTCTTGGCTAAGGGCTTACAGACGCACGTTCTCGATGCGGGTCACATGCGGCGGCTTGCCGCCCAGCGGCTGGTAGATGTACACCGCCACCAGATGCGGCTGCGCGCCGGGATACACCACCTCCGCGCTGGCCAGGAAAATATAGTTCTCTCCGGCCACCACTTGCGTGGACACCGCCAGCGGCACGTATTTCACGCCCAGCAAACCTTCCGTGGCCTGATGGAAAACCTTGCGGTCTTTTTCATCCACCGGCTGGAAACCGGACCAACCACCCAGCAATTGTTCAGACATGATCATGCTCCCGTAATGAGTTATCCAACACTGGAAACAACACGGAGCCCGCTTCGCTTGCCCCGCCCAATGCCGGTATAGCAAGGGCTTCCGCGCCAGGGCAAGGCTTTAGTTATTACTACGTAATTCATATTTCAAACTAAATTCCCATTTATCATTTTCATATCGCCAAACAGACTTTGGCCAGCCGCTCGGCGTCGCCGGCCAAGCCGCGCTCATATGAAAAAAGCCCCGCGCGGGGGCTGGATTCATCATGGGCATCGCGTCAGCATACGGACAGACGCGCAGCGTAAAGCGGCTCTCAGAACGTGTTTACGATCTCGCGAGCTAAGGCGAGCCAAGGCGAAAACCGCTGAGAAAGCGGAATGTACACACGGCATATGAGCATTTCGAAGCGCTACTCGCCGTGCCGCGCCTCACGACGCGCAGCAAATCGTAAACAGGTTCTCAGAAATTCAAAGCCCAATCCGGTTGCAAGGCCTTGATCAAGCCCGGCGGCAGACGCTCGCCCTCCACCAGCAAGGAACACTCCAGCGAGAAATGCCGGGGGTCGGACTTGGAGGCCGTCAACAACAAACGCGGCACGTCCGCGTACTGCTGCTCGGGCTTGATGGTTTTCCACGCGCCCTTGTCCCATTGGCGGTACAACGTACAGACGCCGCCCTTTTCCTTGTCGCAGCTGAATGTCAGATCCGGCCGCTGGGCGACGAATTGCTGGAGCGTCATATCCCGCTGCCCCAGCAAGCGGAAACCCCAGTTATAGGACTCCAACACCCCGTTGACGTCCATCGGACCATTGGTGTTGTGGAAGTGTTCTTCCACGTAATCGCGCAAGGCCCACTGCGGCGTCAACGCCACCGGCTGATCGATGGCGGAATGGCGCAGCAGCGACGTCAAGCCTTCGGACGCGCCGCTGACGTCCTCCTCCATCTCCAGCGCCTGATCGCGGACAGGCTGCATCCGCAACGCGGCGCGGCCGTTTTCCACCGTCACCGGCAGGCCGGGAACAGCCTTGCCGGGCTGGGCGATGTAGCGAAAGAAACTGCCGTCGCAATTGAACATCTGGCGCAGCGCCTCATCATCGGCATGGGCGTGCAGGCTGAGCAACATCAAGAAGGGCAAGCATTTTTTCATTGGCTTTGAACAGAGCTTTTTAGGAAGCCGACGATGCTAACATAGAAATTACATTTTCATTTTTGACTGTATTTACAAGTACATACGCATTCATCATCCATTGCCGCCCAATGAACGCGCCCGCCCGGCCTGAAGCCCCCGCCCTGCCTCGCCGCCTCCAAGCAACCGTATTCATGCCTAGACCAAAATGAGCTTGCAGTCTGACAACTAGTTGTCAATAATGGCAACCGGTTGTCAAATAGAGAAACCCCATGTCCACCCAACAAAACCATCGCCCTCAAGACATCACCGAGCTGATGTTGCTGATCTTCCGCCTGAACGGCGCCCTGCTGGAAAGAGGCGACCAACTGGTGGCCCACCTGGGCATCAATAGCGCGCGCTGGCAGGTGCTCGGCGCGGTGGGCCTGGCCGACGGCCCGCAAACCGCGCCGCAAATCGCCGCCCGCATGGGCATCAGCCGCCAAGGCGCGCAAAAACAGCTGTACAAGCTGGTGGAGGAAGGCTATTTCGACGTGCTGCCCAACCCCCAACACGCCCGCTCTCCGCTGTACCGACTGAGCGCCAAGGGCGAACGCACCGTGGCCGGCACCCAAGATTGCCAGGCGCGGTGGACCGCGCAACTGGCGCAACAGCTGCCCGACGCGGACTTCGACGCCGCCCGCCAAACCCTGCAACAACTGCTGCGCGTGCTGGAAACGCTCAGCCCGCCCATTGGAGAAGAGAAATGAACCGCTTCCTCAAACTCATCCACTTCATCGCGCTGGCCCTGTTCCTGGGCAGCATTCTGGCCTGGATCGTGCTGTCCGAAACCGGCCCGGCCGCCCCGGCACTGCTGGCGCAGACGCGGCAGTACATCCATATCGGCACCTGGGCGCTGACCGTGCCCGGCCTGTGGCTGATGTTGATCAGCGGCCTGCTGCTGGGCTACCGGCGTTACGGCCCGCGCAACCGCTTCTTCCAGCTCAAGCTGGGCCTGACGCTGCTGATCCTGCTCAACGCCAGCTTCGTGGTGGTGCCGGCGGTGGACATGGCCAATCAACTGGCCCAAGCCGCGCTGCTTGAGGGTGCGGGCGGCGAGCTGGGCGCGGACTTCCACGCCGCCACCCTGCGCGAGGCGATAGGCGGCGGGCTCAACATCCTGCTGATCGTGATCACCGCCGCCGTCGGCGTTTGGCGGCCCGGCGCTCGCGGCCGCTTCACGGCGGACGGCCATGGCGTCAACGCAGGCGCTGCTGTAAAAACTCGATGAAGCGCTGGGTCTTGGCCGGCAGCAAACGGGTTTCCGTCAGCGCGTACACCGGCACCGGCGTGCCGTGCCAGCCGGGCATGATCCGGCGCAGGCCGCCGCTGGCCACCTCGTCCGCGACAATCTCCTCCGGCATCAGCACAATGCCCATGTCCAGCGTCGCCAGCCGCTTGGCCAGGCCGATGCTGTTCAAGGCGAAGCGCCCGCCCGCCGCAACGGCGAGCTCCCGCCCTTCGCCGTGGAAGGTCCAGGCGTCGGGCTTCAGCACGCTCAGGCACTGATGCCCCGCCAGCTCCGCCGGGCTTGCCGGCTCGCCCGCGCGGGCCAGATAGCCGGGCGACGCGTACAGCCCGGGCGTCAGCGCGCCCAAGGTCCGCGCGATCAATTGCGAACTCTCCGGCGTCCCCATGCGCACCGCCACGTCGAAAGGCTCGCTCACCAGATCGACGCGCCGGGGAGTCAGGTCCAAATCGAAATCGATGCCGGGATGAAGCCGCGCAAACTCGGCGATCATCGGCGCCAGATAGGTCACGGCGAAATCCACCGGCAGCGAGGCGCGCAACACCCCGCTGGGCTGGGCCAGCATCTCGCCCAATCGCTCGTGCGCCAGCCGGGCCTCGTCGACGATGCGCCGGCAGCGCTCGTAGTAAAGCAGCCCGGCCTCGGTCAGCTCTATCCGGCGAGTGGTGCGGTGCAGCAGCCGCAGCCCTATCGACTTCTCCAGCGCGGCAATCCGCCGCGACAGCGTGGAGTTCGGCACCCCGATCGCCTCCGCCGCATTGCGGAAGCCCTTGGCCTTGACCACCTCGACGAACAAAGCCATATCGTTTAGCAATTCCACTCATTGCTCCAAAAATGGATCAGTATTATCCAAAATACCCTATTTATCTCACAAATAAAGCCGGCGATGATGAGAGCACCCCACCAATAGGAGAAAGCGCAATGAACACCGTATTCGACCCCGCCCGCCTCGCCGGCCTCACCCTGAGCAACCGCCTGGTCATGGCCCCGATGACCCGTTCCCGCGCCCAGGCGGACGGCAGCCCAAGCCCGCTGGCCGCCCGTTATTACGCCCAGCGCGCCGGCCTCGGCCTGATCATCAGCGAAGGCACCCAGCCGTCCGACGCGGGCCAAGGCTACCTCGCCACCCCCGGCATCTACACCGACGCCCACGTCGCCGGCTGGAAACACACCACGGACGCCGTCCATGCCCAGGGCGGGCGTATCTTCATCCAGCTGATGCACGCCGGCCGCATGAGCCACCCGGACAACACCCCGCGCCATGAGCTGGGCGTCGCGCCCTCCGCCATCGCCCCGGGCGCCGGCATGTTCACCGCCACGGGGATGCAGCCGATTCCCAGCCCGCGCGCGCTGAGCGCCGAACAAGTGCGCCAGACGGTGCAGGACTTCCGCCACGCCGCCCGCCGCGCCATTGAAGCCGGCGCCGACGGCGTGGAAATCCACGGCGCCAACGCCTACCTGGTCCAGCAATTCCTCGCGCCCAGCGCCAACACCCGCGACGACGAATACGGCGGCTCCCTGGAAAACCGCGCCCGTTTCGCCATCGAAGTGGCCACCGCCATCGCCGAGGAAATCGGCCCGGACAGAACCGCCATCCGTCTATCGCCCGGCCTGAGCATCTGGGGCATAGACGAAGGCGAACAAGGCCCGGCGCTATACCGCTATCTGGTGAGCGAACTGAACAAGCTGGGACTGGCCTACCTGCACCTGATGCACCTGGGCGACGAGGCCTTGCTGGCCGATCTGCGCCAACGCTGGCAAGGCGCGCTGATCCTCAACCGCCCAGGCCGCCCGCGCGAGCAGATCGGCGCCGATATCGCCGCCGGCCTGGCGGAGCTGGAATCCTACGGCGCCATGGTGTTGGCCAATCCGGACTTTGTGGAACGGCTCAAACGGAATGCGCCGCTGAACGCGGCCGACAAGAACAGCTTCTACGGCGGGAACGAGCAGGGTTATACCGACTACCCCGCCCTGAGCGACGCGCAGCCGGCTTAATAGCGGCGATGGCAGCGGCCAGCCGGGCGCCGGCTAGCCGCCCTGCTTCGCATACTGGACGATGTAGCGCCGCGCCAGCTTCTTGGCCGCCGCCAGCCAGGCGCCGCTCAACTTGGGCTCGACCTGCTCCAGACTGCGCGACGCGGTAGGGCTGCCGTTCACCTTGGCCACCGCGAACCAGGCGTAAGCCTCACCGGGATCCGCGCGTACACCCTTGCCCAGCAAATACATCCAGCCCAGGCTGACCTGCGCGTTGCCCAGACCTTGCACCGCCGCCAGGCGGTACAACTCCACCGCCTTGGCCGCATCCGCCTGCATGCCCAAACCGTTGGCGTACATCCAGCCCAGATTGACTTGCGCCAGGTCGTAGCCACGCGCCACACCCTTGCGATACCAGTCTGCTGCCTGGCCATAATCCTGCTCCACGCCGCGCCCGCCCTGATACATCCAGCCTAAGCTGACCTCGGCGTCCACCAGGCCCTGCTGCGCCGCCTTGCGGAACCAGTTAGCGGCCTCGGCATCGTTCTGCTCCACGCCAACGCCATGCAGATACATGAAGCCAAGATCATGCTGCCGCTCTGCCTCGCCTTGTTCCGCCGCTTTGAGCAGCGTGGCGAAGGCTTGACGGTACAGCTCGGCCGCCGCCTCATAATCCCCCTCCCTGCCTTCGGCAACATAAAGATTGGCCAAGCTAATCTGCGCGCTGGTATTACCCTGCTCGGCTGCCTTGCGCAGCCACAGCAAGGCCTGCTGTTTATCCTTCACAACCTTGACGCCGTCCTTGTACATCGCGCCCAACGCCGCCTGAGCGCTGGCGTCGTTGTTCTGCGCCTGCTGTCGTATCTGTTCCAGCGGCTTGTCCAGCCACGCCTGATAGGGCGTGGCCGCGTCCACACCGCCGGCCAGCGCCAACAATCCAAACACTACAGCACCTAGTTTTATCTTCATTAGCCTTCGCCTTTACCCATTCTCAAATACGGCCAGCTCTAGTCCGCACGCGGCACCTTGACCACGAAATGCTTGCCGCTCGTGAGCTTGCCCATAAACACCTCGCCGGACTTGC
This sequence comes from Chromobacterium sp. S0633, assembly GCF_024158805.1. Lineage (NCBI taxonomy): Bacteria > Pseudomonadati > Pseudomonadota > Betaproteobacteria > Neisseriales > Chromobacteriaceae > Chromobacterium > Chromobacterium sp. S0633. Next base: position 12,577 of record NZ_JAMZGH010000049.1, read on the forward strand.
TCATCAAGAAGGGAAACGCCTCCAATTCCACGCCTTTGGGAATCTCCACTCCGTGTTGTTGCAGATAGTCGGTGAACTTGATCGCCGTGTCGGAATCACTCCAGATCACAGGGTAAGGATCGCCTGTTTTTTGCAAGCGGCGCGCGAACACATTCATCTTCAATTCGCTCCCACTGCCTATCATCACCCGGCCATCGGCGCTGATGCTGGATACGCCGCCCTCCGGTTCCGCGCCAATACCGTTCAGCACTTTCACGCCACCGCTCTGGGTCCAGACAATGGGCACGCTTTGAAACAGCCAACCTCCATTTATTGGCCGCTTGTTGTGATCGGCATGGCCAACAATGATCGAGCCATCCTGGCTGCCATCAAAGAAGACCGGCCCGCTAGCGCCAATTCCGTACAGCGCTTGCAAACTCTGCGGCTGCCAACCCAGGGCCCGAGTCCAGGTAAAGAAGGTGGACAGACCGGCCTCCTCTAACCTCTTCCCATACCTAACAGCCAAGAAGTAATGTTGGCCAAACTTCTTGGGGGTAAGCTTTTCCGTGGTCAAAAGGTCCGGCATCTTCGGCACCTCCTCCTGGCGGGCATTGGTGCACCAGGTATCGCCCTGCGGCAGCGCCGCCGCGCAAGCGTAATCACTCGCGACATAGGGCACCGGATAAGCTTCTCCATCCTTACCCACCGAGAAGCTGACCCAGGCGTTGTTGTTGTGATAGGTATTCACCACCGGGCCGACACCGTCCTGAACGAAGTGATATTCCGCCTCGGCATTCTCGCCGCCATAAGGCTTGACGCCTTGTTGGCTGATCACCACGAAGCGGCCCTTGATCTGCTTGAAGATAAAAGCGCCGCCACTGAGCTTGCCAGCTACCCAGGAACCGTCTTCCGCCACATGATCCAAACTCAAGTTGCCCTTGACCGGGAACTGATCCTCGACAATCCAAAACTGCTTGGCGGCGGGAAAACCCTCCGCGCGCGCGCCCATAACGGAGCCACATAACAGTAAGCCCAAGCCAATCTTCTGAACGATGCTGTGCATGCTTATTCTTTCTTTTTCAATAAAAAAACCCCGCCAGCGTCAACTGGCAGGGCATTCTATGAAATTAGCCTAAAGCCGCCAAGCACGGTTTGACCCAGGCCAAGCCGCGCTCAAGCTCGCTCAACGCTTACGCTTGCCCTCCAGCCACGCCATCAGATCCCGGCTGCGCTGCAACTGGTGCATCGCCTCCACGTGGCGATACAGGTTCAACTGCCGCCCGGCCACGCACAGCAAGGTCTCCAGGTAGTTGAAAAAGCCGCGGCGCAAGCCGTTGCGGTGGCTGCGGTCGCTGTGGTCCATATCCCTGGCAATGCGCAGCAGCAAGCCGCGGCCGGCGTCCAGCTCATTGCTTTTCAGCCACAGCGCCAGGTGCGCGGCGTACTGGCGGCCCAGCATGCAGGCCTCGGCGTAATCCTCGGGTTCGGCCGGCTGCCAGTAATGCGGATGATTGCGGCCCGGAATGAAGCGGACAAAAGGCAGGCGGGTTGCCTTGATTTCCACGGAAACACAGCGGTACTGCGAGCGCCGCAGCGCCGGCTGTTGCGGGGGAACGCTGTCCTGCTGGACGGCGGGATCCTTGGAATGGGATGGAGTGGATTCGATGTTGGGCATCGGACGGACTGACTTCGCCATTGCAACCTCCTTGGATGAGAGGGCCTGGCCGGCAAAGCGGCAAGGCGGGCACATGACAAGGCTAGTCTCACCGCTCCCTCGGACCGGCGCGCCCGTAGGCGCCCCCGCCATGGCCCGCCCAGATTTTAGGCAAAGCAATAGCAACCGGACACGAAAAAGCCGCGAAAACGCGGCGTGTCCGCCGGGGGAGATTACAGGAGACTAATCCTGGCGCTGTTTGTGCGGCAGCGCGGGGGCCATTGTTGGCTAGATGGCGGGGGGAGTCAAGCCAGAGCGGCTCCGGTTCATAGCAAACGAGACCGACTCGCCTGTTAGCTGCAAAGCTGGCCGCGCATCCGACGCGCCCCAGCTCCCTTCAAGCCTGCCGACGGGTGGCAGGCCCGAGGTTTTAAGCGGCTGCTTGTTCGAGCAGCGCGACGTTAGCGCGCTGCGAGTTCAGCCGCGCCTCGGGCCTGACGGGAACCGGCGGGACGCCGCAGGCCAGGCTTGCAGGGCGGCCTTTGGGGTGAAGGGGAATTTGGCCGCGCAAATTCCCCTTCCCGTTCGCCGGGCGGAACCGGCCCTAAATCATCATCCGCGCAGCGGATTCGATCCCAAACCTTACCTTCGACAAGGAAAATAATAAGACCTACCAGATTTTCTCACGCTACCATTGTAAATGGTATGTCTATGCTTTTTTACTGCTGCTTCATAATGTTTTTTAATATACTTTTTTTCAATATTAGTTCCCACCTGCCAAGAATATGCCGCAGGAAAGACCCAGGCAACAACAACCATTGGAACAAGATATATATGCAACTTTAAAGCCAACCACAGAGTAAACCCCAACAGAAGTTCAAGCAAAAGAACCGCATACGCATTTCCATGTTCCCGCATATGCCGATAAGAAGTCATTATGTCGCTAAAAGTGTAAAATCTCAAAAAGGTTAATTTGTCATAAAAATCAAACACATTAACGATATCATCCTCACTTTTTGGCTGCATCCCCATTTGTACAACAATCAGAAAAAAAACAATTACACCCAAAATTGATATTAGTTTAAATTGATGTCCGGTCAACTCCATATCAAAGTAACCACAAAAATAGAGAACTCCACCAGTCAAAGCTAGCCAACTGGAAAAAACAAAAAACACAGCCTTATCAAAGCATCGACCAATTGTTTTTTTCCTTTCTTGATAGCGAGAAACATGCAGCACCAGCATTGGCGCACTTGCGATATAACAAAAGGTCAGCCCCATAAAAGCCACAATCACATAATTTACAACCGTTTCTTTGGAAAAAACAAATGATCTTATTTGTGATGTTTCGGCCAAATTCAAAACCAAAAACCAACAAATTAGAGACCCGACCAAAGTTCCAAGGCTATATCTAATAATATAGCCCTCCCACCAATTTGATTTAGCTGACTCCACACTTAGCTTATCTTGACTCTGCATATTTCCCCCTAAATATCACACCAAACAATATGACGAAAGAATCAAAAATTCAAGCATGCAAATCAAATTAGCGATTACCCATGTAAAAAAACCCGCCTCACGGCGGGTTTCTTCACTTCCAGATCAGGCTTAAGTTCAAGCCAGCTTGGCCAACTGCACCTTGATCTTGTCCAGCTTGTCGTTCAGCTCGGCCAACTGCGCCTTGTCTCGCTCCACCAGGTGGGCCGGGGCTTTGTCGACATAGCCCGGCTTTTCCAGCTTGGCGGTGAGCTTGGCCAGTTCGGCTTCCGCCTTGCCCTGCTCCTTCGTCAGGCGCGCGGTTTCCGCCGCCTTGTCCACTTCCACCTTCAGCATCAGGCGGGCGTCGCCGGAGATGGCCACCGGGGCGTCGTCTTCCGGCAGCGCGGCAACGATGGAACCTTCGGTCAGCCGCGCCAGCAGTTTCAGGTAGGGCACGAAGTCCGCCACCGTGGCGTCGCCGGTTTCGATGAACAGCGGCGCTTTGACGGCCGGGCCGATGCCCATTTCGCCGCGCAGATTGCGCACCGCGTTGACCATGTCCTTGAACGCGTCCATCCGGGCGTTGGCGGCGGCGTTGATCTTGCCGGCGTCCGCCACCGGCCACGGGGCCAGCATGATGGACGGGGTGGTCTTGGCGTTGGCCAGCGGGGCCACGGTCTGCCACAGCTCTTCGGTGATGAAGGGCATCAGCGGGTGGGTCAGGCGCAGCGCCACTTCCAGCACGCGGACGATGGTGCGGCGGGTGGCGCGCTGCTGGGCTTCGTTGCCGGTTTGCAGCTGCACCTTGGCCAGTTCCACGTACCAGTCGCAGTATTCGTTCCAGATGAATTCGTAGATGGTCTGGGCGGCGATGTCGAAGCGGTAGGTTTCCAGCGCGTTGGTGACGTCGATCTCGGCCTGTTGCAGGCGGCCGATGATCCACTGGTCAACAAAGGAGTATTCCAGCGGCAGGCTTTCGTCCTGACCACAGTCCTTGCCTTCCACGTTCATCATCACGAAGCGGGTGGCGTTCCACAGCTTGTTGCAGAAGTTGCGGTAGCCTTCGGCGCGTTTGAAGTCGAAGTTGACGCTGCGGCCCAGAGTGGCGTAGCTGGCCATGGTGAAGCGCAGCGCGTCGGTGCCGTAAGCCGGGATGCCTTCCGGGAACAGCTTTTCCGTGGCCTTGGCGATGGCCGGGGCTTTTTCCGGGCGGCGCAGGCCGGTGGTGCGCTTGGCCACCAGCGGTTCCAGCGCGATGCCGTCGATCAGGTCCACCGGGTCGATGACGTTGCCCTCGGACTTGGACATCTTCTTGCCTTCGTGGTCGCGCACCATGCCGTGGATGTAGACGTCGCGGAACGGGACCTTGCCGGTGAAGTGCTTGGTCATCATGATCATCCGGGCCACCCAGAAGAAGATGATTTCGTAGCCGGTCACCAGCACGTTGGAGGTGAGGAAGGCGCGCAGTTCGGGGGTGTCTTGCGGCCAGCCCAGGGTGGAGAACGGCACCAGGGCGGAGCTGAACCAGGTGTCCAGCACGTCTTGTTCGCGGCGCAGGGTCTTGCCCGGCGCTTGCGCCTGGGCGTCGGCTTCGCTGCGGGCCACGTAGATATTGCCGTCTTCGTCGTACCAGGCCGGGATTTGGTGGCCCCACCACAGTTGGCGGCTGATGCACCAGTCCTGGATGTTCTTCATCCACTGGTTGTAGGTGTTGACCCAGTTTTCCGGGATGAAGCGCACTTCGCCGCTTTCCACGGCTTCAATCGCCTTGGCGGCGATGGATTGGCCGGTGGGGTCCGGATTGCCGTCTTTGTCCAGCGCCACTTTGTCCATGGCGACGAACCATTGGTCGGTCAGCAGCGGTTCGATCACGGTGCCGGTGCGGTCGCCGCGCGGAACCATCAGTTTGTGCGGCTTGGTGTCCAGCAGATAGCCCTGGGCTTGCAGGTCCGCCAGCATGGCTTTGCGCGCGTCCTGGGTGCTGAGGCCGGCGTAGGCGGCCGGCAGTTCGATCACGCCCTGGGCGCTGCCGTCGAAGCCGAAGATTTGCGCCTTGGCCAGGATTTTGGCTTCCAGGCTCATCACGTTGATGAGCTGGGTGCTGTGGCGCTTGCCCACTTGGTAGTCGTTGAAGTCGTGCGCCGGGGTGATCTTGACGAAGCCGGTGCCGAACTCTTTGTCCACGTATTCGTCCGCGATCACCGGGATCTGGCGGCCGGTGAGCGGCAGTTCCAGCTGCTTGCCCAGCAGGTGCTGATAGCGCTCGTCGTCCGGGGCGATGGCCACGGCCACGTCGCCCAGCAGGGTTTCCGGGCGAGTGGTGGCGACGGTGACGAACTCGTCGCTTCCCACCACCGGGTATTTGATGTGCCACATGTGGCCGTCTTCTTCCTCGGAAACCACTTCGAGGTCGGAGATGGCGGTGCCCAGCTTGGAGTCCCAGTTGGACAGGCGCTTGCCGCGGTAGATCAGGCCTTGTTCGAACAGGCGGACGAAGACTTCAGTCACCACTTCGGCGCGGGTGTCGTCCATGGTGAAGTATTCACGGTCCCAGTCCACGGAGCAGCCGACGCGGCGCATCTGGCTAGTGATGGTGCCGCCGGACTGCTCTTTCCATTCCCACACTTTGGAGGTGAAGGCGTCGCGGCCCAGGTCGTGGCGGTTGACGCCCTGCTCGGCCAGTTGGCGCTCCACCACGATCTGGGTGGCGATGCCGGCGTGGTCGGTGCCGGGCACCCACAAGGTGTTGTCGCCCTTCATCCGGTAATACCGGGTCAGACCGTCCATAATAGTCTGATTGAAGGCGTGGCCCATGTGCAGGGTGCCGGTCACATTGGGCGGCGGCAGCTGGATGGCGAAGGACGGTTTGGCGGTGTCCATGCTGGGCTTGAAGTAGCCGGCCTGTTCCCACTGATCGTACCAGCGACGTTCGATGTCGCCGGGTTCAAAGCTTTTGGCAAGTTCCATGGTGATGAATCGTAGTTCTTCTAGAATGGAAAAAATGGGTCGATTATACCCGGTTTTGGAGTGTTCTCCGAGAGCCGGCGCGGGCGGATCAGGCGGTAGGCAAGGGATATGCGGACGATGAGCGAAGAAACGCGCGTTTTGGTGATTGAAGACAGCATGGTGTTGATCCGCCCCTTGTGCCGCATGGTGGAGGAAATCGGCCTTACGCCGGTGCCGGTGTGTTCGCTGCTGGAGGTGCGCGAGGCGCTGACGTCCGGCCAGCATTTCCTCGCCGCGGTGGCGGATTACAATTTGCCGGATTCGCCCGGCGGCGAGCATTTGCCCTTGCTGTTTCAAGAGGCCATCCCCACCATCGTGCTGACTTCGCGCACCGACGGCGAGGTGCGCGACCGCATCTTGCAGCTGCCGGTGGTGGATTACGTCAGCAAGGAAAGCCCGGCGGCCTTTGATTACGTGATGCGGATGCTGACCCGCATCCGCAAGAATCCGGGCATCAAGGTGTTGGTGGTGGACGATTCCGCGTCCTACCGCCAGTTTCTGCGCGAAAACCTGGAGCGCCACCGCTACCAGGTGCTGGAGGCGGAGGACGCCAAGCAGGCGCTGGAGATTTTGCACCGCGACAAGCACATCAAGCTGGTGCTGAGCGACAACGACATGCCGGGCATGGACGGGGTACGGATGACCAGCACGATACGCCGCTTCCTGGATCACGACCGCCTGGCCATCATCGGCATTTCCGGCAACCAGGACCCCACCATGACCACGCGCTTCATCAAGGCCGGGGCGGACGATTTCCTGCAAAAGCCGTTTAACTTTGAGGAGTTCTTCTGCCGCGTCACCCGCAATGTGGAGTTTGTGGAGAATCTGGAATCCCTGAAGGAAACCGCGGACCGCGACCCGCTGACCAATTTGTCCAACCGCCGGCATTTTTTTGAGCAGGTGATGCAGTTGAAGAACGGCTACGGGGTGGCGGTGCTGGACATCGATCACTTCAAGCGGGTGAACGATCAATACGGCCACGATGTGGGCGATCAGGTGATCTGCAACACCGCGCGGCTGATGGAGCAGTTTTTCCCGGACGGCATCGTGGCGCGCTTTGGCGGCGAGGAGTTCGTGATTCTCAGCCCCAGCCCCATCGAGCTGGACATGGTGTGCCGGCTGGAGAGCCTGCGCCTGGCGATAGAGGGCTGTATTCTGACCACCGCCAAGGGCGGGCTGCGCTACACGGTGAGCATAGGCGTGGCGGCGTCCGACATGCCCGAGGTCAGCCGGCTGCTGAAGCTGGCGGACGAGCGGCTGTATCACGCCAAGCAGCACGGCCGCAATCAGGTGTGCGGCGGCTGAGAGCCGGTTCACAATCCGCTGTGCGCCGCGAGGCCGGGCGCGGCGGCCCGCCCCCGCCCGAATGGCCAGTTCGGCGTTTTTTTGCGCCGGGACGCCGCCTATAATGACATCGCTTTTTCCGTTCCTCGCGCGCGGCCCCGCGCTTCTCCCGGAGCCGGCGTTTCAACCGGACATCCGCCATGAGTCATCATCACCCGCACGGTCCAGGCTGCGCCTGCTGCACTCTTCCCTTGTTGGCTCAGCTGCACGATGAGCTGTTTGAGCGGCCGGACTGGCAGGACGAGGCCAAACGGCTGATCCGCCAGCAGGAAAAACGGTTGTTGCCGCCCTCGCCGCCGCAGACGCTGATCATTTACGGCGGGCCCATCCATACCCTGGCCAGCAGCGGGAGGCAGACGGTGGACGCCGTCGGCATCGCCAAGGGCCGCATCGTGGCGACGGGTTCGCGCGAGGAGGTGCGGCAGGCCATGGCCGCCGCCGGCCATAAGAAACCGGAGGAGATGTCGCTGGAAGGCGGCACCCTGCTGCCCGGCTTCGTCGATCCCCACATGCACATCCTGCCCAGCGCCTTGTTCTCGTCCTGGCAATACGTGGGCGCGTTCTCCGGCCAGACGCTGAAGCCGGATTACAACATCGCCGGGGTGGTGGACACGGTGCGCGCGGCGCTGGCCGACCCCAAGAAACAGCAAAAGGCCAAGGACGGCGCGGCCTGGGTGCTGGGTTTCGGCCTGGATCCCTCGCTGATGCGGGAGTGGACCGAGCCGGATCTGGACTGGTTCGCCCAGTTTGGCGATCAGACTCCCATTTTCCTGATGAACGCTTCCGGCCATATCGGCTACGCCAACGCGCCGGCGCTGGCCAAGGCCGGCATCAGCCTGGAGTGCAAGGGCGTGCTGGTGGAGGAACAGGTGCTGCAGATGATGCCGGCGCTGCCCTCCCCGTCCCCGACCACGCTGCTCGCCAGCATCAGCCAGGTGCTGCACGGCGCGGCCAAGATGGGCAACACCACGCTGTTCGACGCCGGCCTGGGTTCCGGCAAGGGGGTGTTCGAGGTCTTGCTGCTGGACCTGGTGGCCCAGACCGCGCTGAACCCGGTGCGCATCGCCGCCGCGCTGTTTTCCAACGAGACGCGGCAGATGGACGAGTGGACGCGGCTGTTCCGCCCGGACCTGGACGGCATGGAGGACAAGCGCTTCAGCATCAAGGCGCTGAAACTGGTGTCGGACGGCTCCAACCAGGGGCTGACCGGCTATCAGACCGAGGCCTATAAATGCTATCCGCAGCACCAGGTGCCCAATGTGCCGGCCACCGGCCTGTTCAATTTCCGCCCGCCCAGCGCCTTTACCCCGCATTTGCGGCAGGCGGTGGAGCACGGCTGGCCGGCCATGGTGCACGCCAACGGCGACCGCGCCATCGACGAGGTGCTGCAGGCTTACGAGCACGCGCTGAATCACCCGTCCGCGCCGCTGCGCCCGGATTGCGCCGGCGCGCGGCTGCGTCATCGCATCGAACACGCTTCGCTATTGACCGACGAGCACATTTCCCAGATGGCGCAGCTGCAGTTGTCGCCCAGTTTTTTGATCGGCCACGTCGGCTATTGGGGCCACGCCTTCCAGCAGACCATTCTGGGCGAGGCGCGCGCCAAGCTGCTGGACCGCTGTCTGTCCGCCAAGCGCGCCGGCCTGCGCATCAGCCTGCATTCGGATCACTTCGTCACCCCGCTGGGCGGCTTGCGCATGATGGAGCAGGCGATTTTCCGCGCGATGGAGGCGGCGCCGGAACAGGCCGGCGGCAAGCCGGCGCTGAATCCGGCGGAACGGCTGGACCGGCTCAGCGCCTTGCGCGCGGTGACGCTGGACGCCGCCTGGCAATGCCATATGGACCACGTCGTGGGTTCGCTTGAGCCGGGCAAGCTGGCGGATCTGGTGGTGCTGGAGCAGGACCCGCTGGACCCGGCGGTGAGCAATCTGCGCGATATCGCGGTGCTGCAGACCTGGCGCTCCGGCGCGCCGGTGTATCTGAACGCCAAGCTGGGTTGCGCGACGGAGTCGGCGCCGCCGGTCTGAGGCGCGCGGCGGCGCAAGGGCCCGGCGCGGGCCGGGCCTTGCTCAGCTTTTGTCAGCCTGGCGCCCTTGCCATCGGCATACAATTCGCCCTGTGCGCGGCGCCGCCGCGCCGTCCCGACGCCATGCACAGGAGCGCCCATGTCCCTTCCCCATCAACCCGGCTGCGCGTGCTGCACGCTGCCCCGGCTGTCCACCCAGCTGGACGCCTTGCAACATCACAACTGGACCGAAAGCCTGTCCGGCCTGATCCGCGTCGCCGCCGAGCGCGCCAAGCTGGCGCTGCATCAGGACGCGGCCATTTTCCACGGCGGCCCCATCTACACGCTGCAAGGCGGACAGTCCGGCCGGGTGGAAGCGCTGGGCGTCGCCCACGGCAAGGTGGTGTCGGTGGGCAGCCTGCGGCAGGTAGAGGCCGATATGCAGGCCCAGCCGCGCGCGGAGCGGATCGATCTGCGCGGCAAGACCCTGCTGCCGGGCATGGTGGACCCGCATATGCACATCCTGCCCAGCGCGCTGTACCGCAACTGGGTCAATCTGAGCCCCTTCGAGGATCAGATCCTGCGCCCGGGCTACAATCTGGGCTGGATTGCCGAGAAGCTGCGCAACGAGCTGACCGCCCGGCACGGCCACGCGCGCGCCGACGCGCCGCAATGGCTGACCGGCTTTGGCGTGGACCCCTCTCTGATGACGGAATGGCAGGAGCCGGATCAGCCCTTTCTGGACCAGATCAGCACCGAGACGCCCATCTTCCTGATCAACGCCTCCGGCCACCTGGGTTACGCCAACTCCCCGGCGATGAAGCTGGCCGGGCTGGACCCCGACACCAAGGGGGTCACCACCGAGGCCGACGTCGGCAAGGTGCTGGCGGTGATTCCCGGCCTGGCCGCTCCGCACTTGCTGAGCAAGCTGCAGGAAATCCTGCACGAGGCCGCGTCCAGAGGCATGACCACGCTGTTCGACGCCGGCCTGGGCGCCGCCATGGGCCAGCTGGAAATCACGCTGCTGCGCGCCTTCGCCCAAAGCCCGCTGGCGCCGGTGCGCATCGGCGCGGCGCTGTACTCCAACCAGGACTGGCTGCAAGAGCAGTGGCTGCACACCTTCCAGCCCAATCACATTCCGCACGACGACGACCGCTTCAGCATCCGCGCGCTCAAGCTGATCGCCGACGGCTCCAATCAGGGCCTGACCGGCTACCAATCGCAAGACTATTGCTGCGCGGACCAGCACAGCGTGCCCAATGTCTCTCCGCGCGGCCTGTTCAACTTCGAGCCGCCCATCACCTTCGCCGCCCAGTTGCAGCGCGCGCTGAACGCCGGCTGGCCGGTGCTGGTGCACGCCAACGGCGATCAGGCGGTGGATTACGTGCTGGCCGCCTTCGAACTGGCGCTATACGACGAAAACGCCAAGGACGGCGCGCCCAATCCCAAGCTGGCGCTGCGCTCGCGCATCGAACACGCCTCGCTGCTGAGCGACGCCAGCATCGCCACCATGGCGCGGCTGAAGCTGTCGCCCAGCTTCCTGATCGGCCACGTCGGTTACTGGGGCCACACCTTCAAGACCACCATCCTGGGCCGCGAGCGCGCCCAGATGCTGGACCGCTGTCAGTCCGCGCTCAAGGCCGGTCTGCGCATCAGCCTGCATTCGGATCACTTCGTGTCGCCGCTGGGCACGCTGCGGATGATGGAACAGGCGGTGACGCGGGTGATGGAGGCGGACCCGGAGCGGCAGGCGCTGAATCCGGCGGAGTGTCTGGACCGGCTCTCCGCGCTGCGCGCGGTGACGCTGGACGCCGCCTGGCAGTGCCATATGGACCACATCGTCGGCTCGCTGGAACCGGGCAAACTGGCGGACCTGGCCATCCTGGAACAGGACCCGCTGGACCCGGCGGTGCCGGCCGGATCGCTGCGCGACATCCCGGTGCATCAAACCTGGCTGGCCGGCAAGCCGGTCTTCCACAATCCCAAGACGCACTGAGCGGCGCTATCACGCAAAATAAAACCGGCCGGGATTCCCGGCCGGTTTTTGCGTTCCGCCCTCTTCCGCCGCGCGGGCCGAGAGCGGGACTTCGACTCAATGCGCCACGGACTTGGACATCAGATTCATCACCAAGACCCCGGCCACGATCAGGCCCATGCCTATCATCGCCGGCGCGTCCAGCTTCTGGCCGTACATGACCCAGCCGACGATGGAGACCAGCACGATGCCGACGCCGGACCACAGCGCGTAAGCCACGCCCACCGGGATCTGACGCAGGGTCAGCGACAGCATGTAGAAGGCCAGCATATAGCCGGCGGCCGTCAGCAAGGATGGGCCGATCCGGGTAAAGCCGTCGGAGGCCTTCAGCGAGGAGGTGGCGATCACCTCGCTGACGATGGCGACGGCCAGGAACAACCAGGTTTTCATTCAAGACTCCAGTTCGGCGCAAGGCTTGCCGCCGCGCTCGCGCAGCTTGGCGCGCAGGGCGTCGTACAGCCAGTTGAATACATAAGTGTAAGGCAGGAAGAAGGCGAAGAAGCCCAAATCCAGCAAGAAAGCCTGCCAGTAGCTGACGTTCAGCCACCAGGCCGCCAAGGGCACCAGCATGAACACCAGGCCGCCCTCGAACATCAGTGCGTGCAAGCAGCGCACGCCCACCGTGCGGCTCCAGCCCATCGCCGCTTCCAGGCGGTCGAACAGCATATTGAACACCACGTTCCACAACATGGCCGCGGTGGACATCATGAAGGCCAGCGCGCCCATGTGCAGCAGGCTTTGTTCCATCACCAAGGAAGCCAAGGGCACCAGCAGGGCCATCGCGCACAGTTCGTACATCACGGCGTGGAAGCCTCGCTCCAGCCAGGATTTTTGTTTGTCCATACTATTTCACAATCATGACCGTTTAAAGAATCCGTTCACGATCCGCTGCGCCGCGGCGGGATTGTTGGACAGAGGCTTGAAGACCACTTCGAAACGCGCATGAAGCGCTCGCGCATTCCGCTGTCTCGGCCGCAAAGCCTTGTCTCGCCATGGTCCGCAAGATCGTGAACGTCAAGATAGTCGCTATTCTGATTGGTTTTTCGGATGGTTAAAAAATAATAACCATCGATAAAACCGATACATCAAGCCATGCCGGCGCGGGCGCGGCTCAGGCGGCGCAACAGGCTGGCGCGCAGTCCGTCGTACAGCCAGTTGAAAACAAAGGTATAGGGCAGGAAGAACAGGAAAAAGCCGATATCCAACAAGAAGGCCTGCCAGTAACTGATCTCCAGCCACCAGGCCGCCAGCGGCACCAGCAGAATCACCAAGCCGCCCTCGAACAAGAGCGCGTGCGCCGCCCGCAACGCCGGGGTCCGCGTCCAGCCGCGCCGCCGTTCCACGCGTTCGAACAGCGCGTTGAAGACGATGTTCCACGACATCGCCGCCGTGGTCATCATCAGGGCCAGCGCGCCGATCTGCGCGGTGTCCTGATTCAATAGCCAGCTGGCCAAGAGCATCAACAACATCACGGCGCACAGTTCGTAAGCCACGGCGTAGAAGGCGCGCTCCAGCCAGGATTTCTTTACTTGCATCGATTCTCCTTGATCCGCCGCGGCGCTTGGAAGCGGTGTGCGACCTGCTGCGCCGCGGCTTGATTGGCAAGACAATGACGCGATTTTTATTGGTTTTTCGGATAGGATAAAGATGGATTAAATCGGAGAAACCGATATGAGCATGTCGCTAGACGCGCTGGCGGCGTTTGCCAACGCCGCCGAACTGGGCTCGTTTTCCGCCGCGGCGCGGCGGCTGGGCAAGAGCCAGTCCACCATCAGCGAGGCCATCGCCAATCTGGAAATCGATCTGGCGGTGCAGTTGTTCGACCGCGGCAGCCGCCAGCCGGCGCTGACCCAGGCCGGCCGTCATCTGCTGGGCTACGCGCGGCAGATGCTGGCCATAGGCGATGAATTGAACCAGCAGGCGCAGTTGCTGACCGCCGGACTGGAGCCTCGGCTGACCCTGGTCTTGTCCGACACCTACCAGTCATCCCGCTTTCAGGAGGTGACGCGGCAGTTGGAACGGCACTTCGAGGCCTTGGAGCTGGAATGCCTGGTGGGCGAGCAGGACGACGTGCTGGACTTGATCCAGACCGGACGCGCGCACCTGGGCTGCATGGCGGCGCTGGAGCAGTACCCGGCCGATATCGGCCACGCCACGCTGGGCGAGGTCAGCGAAGTGGCTTTGTACGTGGCGCGCAGCCATCCGCTGGCGGCGCTGGAGCAGGTGGACCGGCAGGCGCTGAGCGGCCACCGGGAGTTGCGGCTGAACACTTACACCGAAAGCAAGCCGGACACGCTGAGCCGGCGCTGCTGGTTTGCGCCCAGCTATCTGATGCTGCTGGAAATGGCGATCCTGGGCGCCGGCTGGGCCGAGTTGCCGCGCTGGCTGGCGGATTCCTTCGGCGCCGGCCGCCTGAGCGAACTGCATGCGCCGGGCTGGCCCAAGGCGCGCCACATCGATCTGGTGTGGTCGCGGCGGCGGCCGCTGGGCCTGGCCGCCGTCTGGGTGCGCGAGCAGTTGCTGCGCTCCTGACAAGGCCGCCGCGCGTGACGCCAGGCGCGGCGGACGCCGAGGACTCAGCCGCCGGGCGCGGTCATCGGCCGCAGAATCCACATCGGCGGCCGGCCGGGATGCAGCTTGCGCAGCCGCAAGGCCGGCGGGAAGATTTTTTCCATGCCGAAGCCGAAGGCCAGGGTGCGATCGGCCTGGCTGACGATGTTGCCGGGCTGGGAGAACACATCCCAGCGCTGGCTGGGCAGCGCGGGTTCCGGCAGCAGATCCAGTTGCAAGGGCGAGCCGTCGGCCACTTCATTGGCGGCGATCACCAATTGATTGCCGCTGGTGGCCAGCGCGAACAGCCCGCGGTCGAAGTCGATATTGAACAAGGCGGCGAAATTGTTCTGGAACGGCTGCAGGCTGAGCCGGGAGCCCTTGATCGAATCCTCGGCCACAATGGCGTAATCCGGGAAATAGGCCGAGGTGATGAAATACGAAGTGCTGCTGAAACCCATCTCTTGCTCCTTGCATGAACCCAAAAAGCGGCGGCGAGCCTTAGAACCTGTTTACGATCTGCTGCGCGTTGGCGAGACGGCGTTGAAAACTCCTTCGAAATGCTCATGTACCAACCGTACATTCCGCTTTCTCAGCCGTTTTCGCCTTGTTTCGCCCTTGCTCGCAAAACCTTGAACAGACTCTTTGCGCCCGCCGCCGCGATCTTTGCCCTTCGCTGATTAAGCGGTTTCCAGCACCAGTTCCGAGCGTTGCGCCGAGGTCAGCGGCTTGAGCGCCCATTGCTGAGCCGGCGAAGCGTTGAACTCGTACAGCCAGATCAGGCTGCCCACGCCGCCGCGGCTTTGGTTGTCTATCACCAGATTGTTGTTTTGACGGCTGGAGATATAGCCCGGACGGGAGAACAGGTCCCATTGCTGGCTGAGCGAGGACGGATTGTACGGACGCAGCACCAAGGGCTTGCCGCTGGACAGGTCGGAAATGTCGATCACCAGCTGGTTGCCGCTGGTGGCCAGCGCGAACACGCCGTTGGCGAAGTCGATGTTGAACAGCGACAGGAAGTTGCCTTGGATGGGCTGCAGGTACAGCTGGGAACCGCTCATCGAATCTTTGGCGGTAATGCCCAGCGCGGTGTTTTGGCTATAGGTGAGGAAGTAAGGAACGCTAGAGAAAGACATATGGCAACCCCCATGTTTATGCCAATCAATTATTGGCTTTCTCAAACTAGCAAGGTTTGCCCGTATTGCAAGCGCCGGCCCGAAACCGGCCGCGCCCGGCGTAAAATCCAGATAAAAATCCGATCAGAAACACGAACTTAGACGACGATAAGTGAAATTGCTTAAAGTCATCCGGCACAGAACGGTCTGCTCGGCAACAGACGCGGCGCCAACAAAAACAGCCGGGCGTCAGCCCGGCTGTTTTGATCCGTCCCAGCAGTCGATCAGACCGACAAATAAGACGATTGCTTCAGGCCGCGGCAGAACTCGGCGAAGAACAGGCTGCGCTCTTCGCTGCTGAGGTCGGCGGCGCGCGACTTGGCTTCGTAGCGGTTGAGGATGTCTTCCGGCGACAGGTGCACGTAACGCAGCATGTCTTCTATGGTGTCGTGCTCTTCCACGCCGGAGAACTCCAGCTCGCCGCCGTCGCGCACATAGACGTTGACCGAGTCGGTGTCGCCGAACAGATTGTGCATATCGCCCAGGATTTCCTGGTAAGCGCCCACCAGGAAGACGGCGATCAGATACTCGTCGCCCTGCTTCACCTCGTGCACGGACAGGCTGGATTCTATGCTCTGCTGGTCCACGTACTGCTTGAGCTTGCCGTCGGAGTCGCAGGTCAGATCCTGCAGCACCGCGCGGCGGGTGGGCTGCTCGTTCAGACGGTGCAGCGGGGTGATCGGCAAAATCTGGTCAATGGCCCAAGTGTCCGGCAGGCTCTGGAACACCGAGAAATTGCAGAAGTACTTGTCGGCCAGACGGTCGGTCAGTTCGTCGTACACCTGGCGCTGCGAACGCTGGCTGGCTTGCAGCTGGCTGTGCAGGCGGCGGCACAAGGCGGCGTGCACGTCCTCGGCCAGCGCCTTTTCCTTCAGCGACAGCCGGCCGGCGGCGTACAGATCGGTGACTTCCGACACGTAGTGGCTGGCGCGGTAGTAGATTTCGGTGACCAGGTCGTCGTCGTTGAGCTGAACCAGTTCAAACAGCTTGCGCACCGGCTGCGACAAGGCGGCGATGTCGTCCACCTGCGGCACTTCGTCCGGCAGGCGCTCCACATCGGTCACGTTCATGATCAGCACGGCGTGGTGGGCGGTCATCGCGCGGCCGGATTCGGACAGGATGCGCGGATGCGGAATGCCGTTCTCGCCGCAGAACTCGGACAGCATGGACACGATCACGTGCGCGTACTCGTCCATATCGTAGTTGATGGAGCTGTCGTTGCGCGAATGGGTGCCGTCGTAATCCACGCCCAGGCCGCCGCCCACGTCCACGTGGTCGATGGGCAGACCCAGCGCGCGCAGTTCCGCGAAGTAGCGGATGGCCTCGCCAAAGCCGCTGCGGTAATCGCCGATGTGGGCGATCTGCGACCCCATGTGGAAGTGCATCAGGCGCACGCAGTCGGCCAGGCCGGCGGCGGTGAGCTTGTCCGCGGCGGAGATCAGCTGACCGGCGGACAGGCCGAACTTGCCCTTCTCGCCGCCGGTATCCGCCCACTTGCTGGACGCCAGCGAGGACAGACGCACGCGCATGCCGATATTGGGACGGATGCCCAGCTTGCGGGATTCATCGATCACCAGCTCCACTTCGGATTCTTTCTCGATGACGATGAACACCTGGTGGCCCAGACGTTCGCCCATCAAGGCCAGGCGGATGTAGTCGCGGTCCTTGTAGCCGTTGCAGACGATGGTGCAGCCCTTGGGCGCCAGCGCCAGCACCGCCATCAGTTCCGGCTTGGAGCCGGCTTCCAGGCCGATGGACACGTCCGGCGTGGCGATGATGCTCTTCACCACCGCTTCTTGCTGGTTGACCTTGATCGGATAGATGGCGGTATAACGATTGCCGTAGCCTTGTTCGGCGATGGCCTTGTCGAAGGCCGCGCACAGACGCGTGACGCGGTCTTGCAGAATGTCGGGAAAACGCACCAGCAACGGCAGGTCCAGGCCCTTGCCGGACAGTTCGCCCACCAAACGATGCAGGTCGATTTCCTTGTTTTGGCGCACATTCGGACGCACGACGATATTGCCGTTGGCGCCCATGTCGAAGTACCCCGCTCCCCAATGCCGGATGCCGTACAACGCCCGGCTATCAGCCACAGACCAAGCCATGAGTTTTCCCCTCAAGAACTGACGGAAAGCCCTGAACCCCGCGCAATGATGGGTGGACAGGGATTTCCAAAGGACGCGCCCAGGCCGCCGCCGAAAAAGCGATGAGCCAGCCGCAGGAGCATCCTTATGATGGATAACCCCGCTCCTTAGTGCGCGGCTTTCGGGCTGAACAGCTTTTATGTGGGCCTGGGATGTCGGAGCGAAACAATTGAATTGTAGGTTTGCAAAGCTGCAAACGAGCGCGGATTGTAACAACATCACGCGGCTTGACAAGTAAAAAAATGTATAAAAATCCGCATGTCCAATTTAATCGACAAGCCCGCGCCGGGCGGCCCGGCAAGCCTTGCCGGGCAAGGCTTGAGCAAAAACAGCCCCCTATATTTTTCTCATGCCGGCAAGCGGCCGTTTCTCCGCCCGGGGACCTCGCGGTTCCGGCAATGGACTTGTCCAAAATATTCAACAAGAGCGCGCCCCGGCCCCTTGCTCCGCCGCGCCAAAAAACCACAGCGCGGCCCGGCGCGCCAAGCCGCGCCGAACAAGGCTTTTAGCCCAAATACGGCATGTTTTTTCAAATCTGCGCCACGCGCCGCCACCTGCCGCGCCGGCTCTGGTTACAATGCCCCGGTCATCACTAGCCGCAAGCACGAGCCAGCCCATGCGCGAGCATCACCACGATTTTCTGTCCTGGACCATGAATCCCGCCTCCCCGGCCTCCGCCGAATGGCAGCTCCACTCCGGCGTGCGGGCGCGCTGGCTGGATTACGGCGTCGTCGAGCTGGAACCCCTCTCCGCTGCCGACGATTCCCTGCTGCTGTCCAGCGGCGTGCACGGCAATGAGACCGCGCCTATCGAGGTGCTCAACGCCATCCTGGCCGACATCGCCGGCGGCAGGCTGGCGCTGCGCTGCCGGCTGCTGGTGATCTTCGGCAATCTGGACGCGATGCGGCTGGGCAAGCGTTATCTGGATTACGATATGAACCGGCTGTTCAACGGCGCGCACGCGCGCCAGCCGGAAGCGCGCGAAGCGGCGCGCGCGGCGCGTTTGGAACAGGCAGCGGCGGACTTTTTCGCCTCCGCCCGCGGCCGGCGCTGGCATTACGATCTGCACACCGCGATCCGCGGCTCGGTGTTCGAGAAGTTCGCCATCTACCCCTATCTGCACGAACGCCCGCACAGCCGCGCGCAACTGGCCTGGCTGAAGAGCTGCCAGGTGGAAACCGTGCTGCTGCACAGCCAGCCGGCCAATACCTTCAGCTACTTCACCAGCCGCCACTGCCAGGCGGACGCCTTCACGCTGGAGCTGGGCAAGGCGCGGCCCTTCGGCCAAAACGATCTGTCCCGCTTCGCCGGCATCGACCAGGCGCTGCGCCGGCTGCTGGCGGAGCCGGAGCAAGAACTGCCCGGCTACCGCGACGGCGACCTGCCGCTGTTCCAGGCCAAGTACGACATCGTCAAACACAGCGAAGCCTTCCGCCTGCACCTGGCCGACGACGTGGAAAACTTCACCGCGTTGCCGGACGGCTTCCTGATCGCCGAGGACGGCGAACACCGCTATGTGGCCGTCGGCGGCGATGAGCGCATCCTGTTCCCCAATCCCACGGTCAAGCCCGGACTACGCGCCGGCATCGTGGTGGCGCCGGCGCGGCTGCCTTAAACGCGATTCAAGGTTCCGCGCGGACGCCCAGCGCTCAAGGGGGCCGCGCGCGACAACGCCGCGGCCATGGCCGCGGCGTCGTTCATTCCGGCAGGACCTGCCCGCCCCGCGCGGCGTTTCAAGCGAACTCGGCGGCCGCCACCCTCGCCACCGCGGCGATCACCGCGTTGCGCTCGTCCATCATCGCCGTCGAGCCCCAGTAATAGACCGACAGCAACAACGGCGACTTGCCCGGCCGCCAGGCCACGGCCACATTGTTGGCGGCGCCGTGGCCGCCGCTGCCGGTCTTGTCCCCCACCCGCCACTCCGCCGGCAAGCCGGCGCGGATGCGCAGATTGCCGGTGGTGTTGCCCAGCAGCCAGTCGTTCAGCAAACCGCGCTGCCGCTCCGGCAATAGCGGGGAAAACAGCAGCGCGCGCAGATTGGCCGTCATCGCCGCCGGCGTGGTGGTGTCGCGCGGATCGTCCGGCTCGGCGCGGTTCAGTTCCGGCTCGACGCGGTCAAGCCGGCTCAGGCCGTCGCCCAACGAACGGGCGAAGCGGGTCACCTCCTGCGGCCCGCCCAACTGCTCCAGCAGCAGATTGGCGGCGGTGTTGTCGCCGAAGCGCATCGCCGCGTCGCACAAGTCTTTCACCGACATGCCCTGCTCCACGTATTGTTCGGAGATGGGCGAATAGTCGATCAATTGCTCGCGCCGGTAGCCGACATGGCGGTAGAGCAGATCCGGCTGCGTCGCGCTGCGTTGCAATAAGGCGCCCACCAGCAGCAGCGTGAACGTGCTGCACATCGGGAAGCGCTCATCCGCCCGGTAAGCCAGCGTCCGCCCGCTGTCCGCCTCTTGCGCGAACACGCCGATGCGGCCGCCGGCATTGCGTTCCAGCTCCGCCAATTGACGCGCGGCCGGGGCTTCGCCCGGCACCCGCAACGGCGGGCGCGCGCAACCCCAGATCAACGGCGTGGCGGCCAAGGCCGCCAGCAAGACGCGCCGCTGCGCAAAATCATCCATAGATCAATCCCCAGATTCGGTATGACGGCGCGGCCCGTCGCAACGGCCGGCCATCGCGGTTTAGTTCCCCCGATGCGCATTGCCGCTATCCGCCGCAATGACAATGAACTAAAGTGCGATACATATTCTTTTGCGCCTGAACCCAGAAAATAGATGCGTCAAAACATCACGAACAGGTTCAAGCACTTTTAATGACACATTAAACAATCGAATGACATGAAAAAGCCTGCACAGTTCCGTATCCCCGCTTTGCGGCGCATCGCCGGCCTGCTCGGCCTCAGCCTGGCCCTGCTGGCCGCGCCGCTTGAAGCCAAAACGCCGCACACGCATCGGCACGCCAGCGCGCCGGCGCAAGAGCAGTTGCTGGAACACGGCAGCTACACCAACTCCGACGGCGTGGAGGTGCACAGCCCGGCCCATACCCGCTCCGGCAAAGCGCCGGCCGGCGCCAGCGCGCGCTGCCGCGACGGCAGCTATAGCTTCAGCCAGCACCGGCGCGGCACGTGTTCGCATCATGGCGGCGTGGCGGCCTGGCTCTGAGAACCTGTTTACGATCTGCTGCGCGTCGGCGATACGGCGTTGAAAACATCTTCGAAATGCTCATGTACCACGCGTACATTCCGCTTTCTCAGCCATTTTCGCCTTGTCTCGCCTTAGCTCGCGAGATCGTAAACACGTTCTGAGAACCCGTTCATAGTCTGCGACGCTTCAGCGATACGGCGTTGAACGGGCTCTTGCCTCACACCAGACAGCCGGCAAACAGCAGGTACACCGCGCCCGCGCCCAAGAGCCAGCGGCCGTCCACGCTGCCGCGGCGGAACAACAGCCACAAGCCGGCGATCGCCGCCATCGTGGCCAGGCCGGACCACAGCAGGACGCCGTCGAACATCCACGGGGTGAAGAACAGGCCGAAGGCGCTGGGAATCGTCGCCTGTATCATCATCGCGCCGGAGATATTGGCCAAAGCCAGACGCTCCTTGCCCTGGCGCAGCCAGATCAGCGCGTTCATGATTTCCGGCAATTCCGTGGCCACCGGGCTCAGCAGCAAGGCCACCAGATGCGGCGCCATGCCCCAGTGTCCGGCCAGCGCTTCCAGCTGCGCGACGAAACCGTGCGCCGCCGCCGCGATCACCGCCAAGGCCAGCAGGGCCTGCGTCGCCGCCCAGCCCAGGCCGCCGCCGGCGCGCAGCTTCAAGGCGTCCAGTTCTTCCTCTTCCGGCGCGGTGTCCGCGCTGCGGATCTCGCGCCAGACATAGGCGGCGTAAGCGGCCAGGAACAGCACGCCCAGCCAGGGCTTGATGGCGAAGGCCAGCAGGCCCAGCGCCACCTTGAACGCGAAAATCAGCAAAAACGCCAGTTGGTCGCCGGCCAGCCGGCGGTGATCGACGCGCAGCAGGTAGTCGCCGCGCCCCAGCCGGCTGCGGTTGCGCCACAGCGCGAAGCCCACCACCGCGTACGCCAGCGTAGCCAGCACCAGCGGCCCGCCCAGGGCGGCGCCGACGCCGATGTCCTTATGTTGCGGCGTGCCGCCGAAGGCCATCGCGGTCAAGGTGACGGCGCTTTCCGGCAAGGCGGTGCCGAAAGCGGCGAGCACGGTGCCGACGGCGCTGGCGCCCAGGTTCAGATGGCGTCCGCACCATTCGATGGCGTTGACGAAGTATTGACAGGAAAGATAGATCAGGACGGCGAGGCCGAGCAGAAACGACAGGGTCAACAGCATAGATAGTCTTGGGCCGGGCAAGCGGATGGACAATGGCGCAACGACACGGCTTGCCCGGCGGCAAACGCATCGTGGCCAAAGGTCTCGCTTGGCGGCGCCGGCAATGCCGGCCGCTGACCGCGCCATGAGGAAAGCTCCTCAAGTTTGTTGACGCGGCCTCTTCGGTGGGGCCGAAGATGGCTACTCCCCAATGACAACGGCGCCATTGTGCCAGCCTGGGCGCAATGGCGCAAACCTAGGCGTCCGTCATGCGACGCCCACAGCGGATGAAGGCGAAGGGCCGCGACGTCGCCGCCGCGGCCGCCTCGGCGCTAGCGGCGGAACCACTCGCGCTTGGACAGCGCCGCCTCCACCTGCTCGCGATTGAGCAAGGCGTCGCGCATGGCGTTCCGCGCCGCCAGCTCCATCTGGTCGCCGTAGTAAGGCGATTGCGGCTGGCTGCTGTTGCCGTAGGTGTTGATCACCTTGGCGCGCAGCGGCCGGCCGAACTCCACCAGGGCGGTGAAGGTGTCGCCGAAGATGGCGCGCTGGCGGCCGTCGCTGTCGCCGATATAACTGAAGGTGCGGAAAGCCCCCAAACCCTCGGCGCCGCCGCTGGCCGGCTGGTCCAAGCGCGCCGCGCCGCCGGCGGGGCCGCGCCGCAGCCGGTAGACTTCGCCGAAGGCGATGTCCAGCGGCACGCCGGCCTGTTGCAAGCCCTGGGCCGCCGCGCCCAGCTTGCTGAGCGCGAAGCCGGCGTCGCGCAGGCCGGCGGGCGTGTCGTAGGGCTGCGCCGGATCCGCTTCCCGGCGGTAGCGCAAGGCCTCTTCGCCGCCGGAGGCCGCCACCCAGGCGGCGAACAGCACCGCGCCCTTGCTGGCGGCGTCGCTGCGCCGGTCCCATTGGGCCAGCACTTGCGCCGCGGCGATCAGGCCGGCGTCGCCGGAGGCGCGCGCATAGCCGATCAAATCGTCCAGCACCCGGTCCGCCAGCAGCAGCCGGGTGTCGTGCTTGGCGCTGAGCAGCGTATCCAGGGTGAAGGCCGAAGTCTGTTCGATCAGCTCGATGCCGCGCTGTTCGCGCAGCAGCGGCGACGCCCGCGGCGACAGATAGCCGGCGTAGGCGGCCGGGTCCAGCGCCGGCTTGCTCATATACCAGGGCGCGCTGTTGGAGTTTTGCACCCAGCCGCTGGCCGGGTTGGCCACCTGCGGCAATTCATCCAGCCTCAGCGCCTGGCGCCAGATCAGATCGCTGCGGCTGCCGTCCACCGGCTGCGCCCAGTAGGCGGCGTCGCCGCCGGCTCGGCGCGGGGTCAGGCCGCCGAAGGCCGCCCAGATATTGCGCTGGGCGTCGGCGTAGATGATGTTGTGGTAGGGGTTGCGCAGCCGCGCCACGACGCTGCGGAAGGCCTGGAAGTCAGGCGCCTGCGCCATATCCCACCATTGTTCCAGCACGCCGGGAGTCTGCAACTGATCGACGCCGACGATGCGCAGCGCGTAGCTCTGGCCGTCCTTGTCGAACACCGGGCCCTGCTCGGCGCGGCGCAGCGTCAGCTGCTCGGCTTGCAGGCTGCCG
The DNA here is from genome assembly GCF_024158805.1 of Chromobacterium sp. S0633. NCBI lineage: Bacteria > Pseudomonadati > Pseudomonadota > Betaproteobacteria > Neisseriales > Chromobacteriaceae > Chromobacterium > Chromobacterium sp. S0633. Next base: position 35,843 of record NZ_JAMZGH010000049.1, read on the forward strand.
TCCGGCTGACGGATATACAGGGTTTCGCGCTTGGTTTCGAAGTCGCGCGCCACGCCGTCCAGCAGGTATTGCCGGCCGCTGAGCTTGAGTTGGTACAGGTCGCAGCCGTCCTGGGTGTTGACGGTGTGCACCCAGCCCAGCCGCTGGTTGAAGCCGATGCGCATCACCGGCAGGCCCACCAGGGTGGCGCCGTAGATATCGTATTCCGGGCTCTTGAATTGGGCTTCGAACCAGGTGTGGCTGCCGCCCCACAGCAAATGCGGGTTGGCCAGCAGCATGGCGTTGCCGGAACGGCTCTTGGCCGGCCCCAGCGCCCAGCCGTTGGAGCCGCCGATCAGATTGATGGGGGTGGCCACCGCGTCCGGGTAGATCAGCGAGCAATTGGCCGCGCCAGTGGCGGTGGAGCCGCTCAGATAGCCGAAGAAGATGCGCAGGGTGTGGGCCAGCACGTCCTCGCTGCGCACCGGCAGCACCGCGCGCGCCGCCGGGCTCAGACCGCCGCTGGCGGCGGCCTGGTCGTTGACGCCGGCGACGAAGGCGTCCAGATAGGCACGCATGCGCGGGCTTTGTTGTTGCAGCCATTGTTTGGAGCGTTCCGGGAAGCCCATCGCGCGCACTAGGCGGTCCACTTCCGCCATATTGCTGGGGAAGGGCTCGCCGGCCTCGAACACCGCGCCGTAGTATTCCGCGCCGCGGCCGCGGCCCTGGGCGTACAGCCGCAGCAGCAGCTCCGGATGCGCCTGCATCTGGGCGCGGCCGAAGGCGTAGGCCAGGCTGTCGGCGCGCGCGGCGTAGATGTGCGGCACGCCGCTGCGGTCCCACAGCACCTGGCTGCCGCGCGGCTTGCCGTCTTCGTCCAGTTCGCAGGCCGTCAGCAAGGACAGCATGGCGATGCCCAATAGGGCGAGGATCAAGCGTTTCACTACCTTTCCTCCTTTTTGACAACTTAACAATGAGCTGTCGGCCAGCATGCTCAACAGCGATGCTCGGTTCTTCACACTCTTGAAACGACGGAACTGGCCAGCAAGAAAGGAAGCACGTATCCAACGCGCCCAAAGTCCCTTCAAGTCTGCCGCCGGGTGGCAGGCCCGAGGTTTTAGCTAGGCAGAAACTTCGCTTCGCTCGTTTTAAGCGGCTGCCTGTTCGAGCTGCGCGACGTTAGCGCGCTATCACTGAGCGAATCCTTGATTCGCTCAGTGATAGGGGAATTTGGCCGAGTGGTTCCCCTTCCTGCCTTATTCCCTCGCGACGCTACGCTTGCCTCGCTCGGTCAGGGCCGCCCCGGCAATCAAAACCATCATCCGCGCAGCGGATGCCTCATGCCCCTAATACCAGCGGAACACCCGCGCGCCGCTGACGAAGCCGGCAATGCCGATCAGCGTGAGCACCACCGCCGAACGCGCGATTTCCAGCACTCCGGCCCCCTCGACGAAGATCATGCGCATGCCGTCCGCCAGGATGGTCAGCGGCAACACCTCGATCACCGCCACCATCCACTCCGGGAAGTGCTTGTAGCTGAAAAAGATGCCGGAAAAGATCACCAGGAACAGGATGGTCATTTCCAGCAGGCCGTTGGCGGTCTGCGCCTTGGTGGCGCGCGAGGCGGCCAGGATGGCGATGCCGGCGAAGCAGACGTTGCCGGCCAGCAGCAGCACGATGAAGGGCAGCGCCCCGCCCTGGGCGTGCACGTCGAAATAACTGCTGGCGAACAAATACAGCACCAGGGTTTCCAGCAGGCTGAACACCAGGCAGGCCAGCACATGGGCCAGCAGGAAGTCGGTTTTGCGCATCGGGGTGATGCGCATCTGCCGGGTAACGCGGGTGGCGCGTTTTTCGATCAGCGACCAGCCGACCGCGATCAGGCAGGTTTCCATCACCGCCATCGCCACCAGGCCGGGCACCAGGAAGTCGATGTAGCGCAGGCCGGGGCTGTCCAGCACCGACATATTCTTGTCCACCGCCTGGCTCAGCGCGTCCGGGTCGTCGCCAAGGAAGAAGTAAGTCAGCAGCGCCTCGTTGTTCTGCGGGTCCAGGTAGTAGATGCGCTTGCCGCTGTCGGCGCTGGGCTCCATGAACACCTGCACATCGCCGCGCTTGAGGCCGCGCAACACCGATTCGCGGTCCGGGTAGTACTGGAAGCGGTATTTCATCCGTATCAGGTGGTCGCGCTTGATCTCGTCCGCGTTGATGACGCTGGACAGCGGCTGGTTGCGGGCCTCCACCTTGCTGATCCAGGCCTTGACCGCGGCCTGCTCCTGCAAGCTGGGCGGCAGCACCACGCCTATGGTGCGCTCCTTGATTTCGCCGCCGGAGAAGGACACGCCCAGCAGCCACACCAGCAGCAGCGGGAAGCCGAAGGACCAGAACAGGATTTGCGGTTCGCGCAGGTATTGGCGGAATTGAGTGACGATCAGATTGAGCAAGGCGTTATTCATGGAAACCTCGGCCGGCCAGTGACAGGAATAAATCGTCCAGCGTTTTTTTGCGCACGATGATTTCGTCGATGTCGATTTGTTGTTCGCGGATGAACTCGGACAGACGGAACAGGAAGGCCGAGCCGTTGCGTACCAGCAGCCTCGCCTTGGCGGACGCCTGGTCGTAGCTGTAGCTGATGATGTTGTCCTTGTGCTTGGGCTCGGCGCCGCCGGCGCCGCTCTTGACCCGGTATTCGACCACTTCGCCCGGCTCGTGCGCGGCCAGCAGTTCGTCCAGCGTGCCCTGGGTCAGGATGCGGCCCTGGTGCATGATGCAGATGCGGTCGCACAGGTATTCGGCTTCTTCCATGTAGTGGGTGGTCAGCAACATGGTGGAGCCCAGCTCCTTGTTGAGCTTGCGCAGGATGTCCCAGGTGCCGCGCCGCACCTGCGGGTCCAGGCCGGTGGTGGGCTCGTCCAGGATCAGGATTTCCGGCTGGTTGAGGATGGAGATGGCCAGGGCCAGCCGCTGGCGCTGACCGCCGGACAGCCCTTCCACCATCACCTTGCGCTTGGGGGTCAGTTCCACCAGCTCCAATACCTCGTCGGCGCGGCTGCGCGGCCGGCGGTAGAAACTGGCGAACAGGTTGACGGTTTCGTCCACCCGCAGCTTGTTGATGAACAGCGATTCCTGCAGCACCCCGGCCAGCCGGTGGCGCAGATAGCTTTCGTCCTTCTGCCAGCTGCGCCCCAGGATGCGGATGGAGCCGGCCTCCGGCTGTTTCAGTCCCTCCAGCATTTCCACCAGCGTGGTCTTGCCGGCGCCGTTGGGCCCCAGCAGGGCGACGAATTCGCCGCGATAGATGTCCAGCGACACGTCGTTGACCGCGGTGTAGTCGTTGAAGCGCTTGGTCACCGACTGGAATTCGATGACTTTTTCTCTTGTTGTGGCTTGGTGCATTTCACTTTCCATAGAAGCCGAAGGAGAACCGAAGCAGCGGAAAACCCCGCGCAGCCGCAAGGCTTATCCGCCTCTTTTCATTGCCGCCGCGCGGTCAAACGAGTTGATAACGGTCCGCATCCTTCAGGAAAGGGAACTGGGCGCGCACATCGTCCAGCTGCGCGCGCGACAGCCTGGCCTGATACACGCTTTCCAGTTGGCGGCCGTGATAGAGGGTGTCGCCCAGCGGATCGATCAGCATGGAGTCGCCGCTGTAGCGGATGTCGTTGCCGTCCATGCCCACCCGGTTGACGCCGATGACGAAGGCCTGGTTTTCGATCGCCCGCGCAGGCAGCAGCGTCTGCCAGTGCTTGGAACGGCGCTCCGGCCAGCTGGCGATGTAGAGCGCCAAGTCGTACTGGCTCTTGTTGTTGCGCGACCAGACCGGGAAGCGCAGGTCGTAGCAGACGAAGGCGGCCACCGACCAGCCGTCCACCTTGACGATCAGCGGCGCGTCGCCGGCGGTGTAGTGCTCGTGCTCGCCGGCGAAGCTGAACAGATGCTTCTTGTCGTAGCTGAACAGGCTGCCGTCGGCCTTGGCCCACAGCAGGCGGTTGTAGTAGCGGCCCTGCTCTTCTATGGCCACGCTGCCCACCAGGTCGGCGCGCTTGGCGCGCGCGGTGTCGCGCAGCCATTGCACCGCCTTGCCGTCCATGGTTTCGGCGATCTTCTCCGGCCGCATGCTGAAGCCGGTGGTGAACATTTCCGGCAGCACGATCAACCGGCTGTCGTTCACCGCGCTCAGGTGGCGCTCCATCCGCTGCAGGTTCTGGTCCACCGATTCCCAGGCGATGTCGCTTTGCACCAGGGTGACGGCTAAGTCTTGATTTGGCATGGTTTGCTTTCCCAATGGGTCAATATCACTTCGTTGTGGTCGCCGCGCTCGCGGCTGCTCTGGCGCACCAGCACTTCGCCGCCGTCGTCGGACAGATACCAGCCGGTGCCGCTGATCTTGCGCCGCTTTGATTGATAGGCCACCACCCTCGCCTGCCGCGGCTGGCCCAGCAGGTCCAGGGTTTCGTCCGGCAGCCGCTGGTAGCGGACCTCGTCGATATCGAAGTGCTCCAGATCCAGCACCCGCAAGGTGGCCTCGGCCTGGCCGCCGACGAGAAAGCGCTCGGCGGCGTCTTCGCTGCTGGCGTCGAAATCCCCCAGCTTGAAGCGGCGCACCTCCAGCTGGCCGTCGTGCAGGCGCAGGGTCAGCACGCCCTGACGCAGCCGGCCCTTGATCACGGTCTTGTCGCCGTCCTCGTCGGAGACGCCGGCGTAGCGGCACAGGCCGTCCGCGCCGAAATCCATGCTCTCGTCCGATTGCAGCGAGTAGTCGAACCACAGCCCGCTGCAGCGCAGGTCCATCCGGTTGCTGACCTGCAGCACCGGCATGTCGTCCAGCCAGCCGCGGCGGCGTTCGGTCCGCAGCCGGCCTATTGGTTCGCCGTTGCTCAGCACCTGATAGTCCAGCAGCAGTTCCGCGACCGGTGGGGACCTCGAAAAACCTGCTGCGCCGTCCGATAGCTGCGTTGCTCCGTGCTCGCTCCCTCGCTGTACCCCTTGTACTATCTCGGTCGCTGCGCGCGGTGCGTCTTGCTCTCGAACCGCTCGCGACGGTTTTTCGAGCGCCCCCGGCGCTTCGATCAGCGCTTCCTCGTCGGCCAGCATCTCAGCGCACCGCCGCCGCGTCGCTCAGGTCGGCGTCGTACAAGCTCTCCATATAGCCGCCGGCCATGCTGGTGTGACGCTTGATTTCCGCCAGCGGGGTCTGCTCCGCCGGCGCGTTCAGGAAGCCCACCTTGCAGGCGTAGTCCAGATAGCGGCCGAACAAGGCCTGGTCCGAGTCCGGGCAGCGGATGTCGGTGTTGGCCAGCAGCTCCTGGATCTCGCTGGTGTCGTACTTGGCGTGCTCCTTGCAATCGCTGCCATCGTAGAAGATGGCCATCAGATCGGTGAAGGTGGAGCGGTAGCCGGTGCCGCCGCGGTGCATGCGGCCTTCCTGCAGCGCTTCGAAGTAGTCCTTGGACGATACGTCGCGCAGGGTGTAGCCGTAGCCGCGCAGGCGGGCGACGATGCCGTCGTAGTTGATCGGACGCGGATTGGTCAGGTTGTAGGTGCGACGATTGCTGGACTGCAGATTCATCGCCGCGAACAGCGTGGCCTGGGCCACGTAGTCCACCGGGGAGATGTCGAAGGCTTCGTCCGAGGCGAAGGTCAGGCCGGTTTCCACCAGCGATTTGAGCATTTCGTAGTAGATGCCCTTGACCTTGGTCTGCTTCAGCGGGTAGCAGCCGGTCCGGCTGTCGCCCCAGATATTGCCCGGACGCACGATGACCCAATCCAGGCCGCGCTCGCCGGCCTCGTGCACCATGCGCTCGGCGGTGAATTTGGAGCGTTCGTAGTCCATGTTGACGAAGCCCTGGCCCACGTCCAGATCGGTTTCGCGCAGCACGAAGTCCGGCTGGTACAGCTTGTCGCCCACCATGCTGAAGCTGGAGGTGAACACCAGCGGGGCCTTGCCGGCCAGGCACAGTTCGATCAGGTTGGCGGTGCCGCCCACGTTGACCGGGGCGATCTTGTTGTAGGAGGCCACCAGGCTGACGTTGGCGGCGCAATGCAGCACCAGGTCCGCCAGATGAGCCAGGTCGCGGTAGGCGCTGGCGTCCAGGCCCAGCATGGGCTGGCTGATGTCGCCCAGCACCGGGATGATGCGCCAGGCTTCGGTGGCCAGTTTGCGGCCCTCGTCGTAGCAATACAGCACGTCTTCGATGCGGGCGCGCGCGGCGTCCTTGTTCTCGGCCCGCACCACGCAATACACGTTGGCGTCGGTGGTGGCCAGTATTTCCTGCAGCAAACGGCCGCCCAGCACGCCGGTGGGGCCGGTCAGCACGATGTTCTTGACGCTGGTCTTGGCTCGGTAATCCATGACTTCACCTCTGAATTTGGTTTGGTTCCAGTCGGGGGCCGGCGCGGCCGGCCCCCTGTCACGCTATGCGGCAGAACCTGATCCAAGTCTCGCGAGCTAGAGCGAAACCGGTTTCAACGCCGTATCGCCGAAGCGCAGCAGGCCTTGGACAGATTCTTACAAGGTGCCTACCCGCATGCCTCCATCCAGCGGAATGACGGTGGCGTTCAGATAGTTGGTCTTGCAGGTGGCCAGGAAGGTGACCACCTCGGCGATGTCCTCCGGCAGCCCCCAGCGCCCCACCGGCACGATGGACTTGACGATGGCATCGTCGGACTGCTCCACCATCTGACGGTCGACGAACTGGCCCAGCATCTTGGTCTTGCAGATGCCCGGCGCAATCGCGGTGACGCTGATGTTCAGCGGCCCCAGCTCCCGCGCCCAGGACTCCGACGCCTTGATCAGGCCGGCCTTGGACGCCGCGTACGCCGACCCGCCGGCCGCGCCCCAGATGCCGGCCACGGAGGCGATGTTGATGATGCGGCCGTACTTCAGCCGCGCCATGTGGCGGGAGAACACCGCGGTGGCGTTGAAGGCGCCGTTGAGGTTGACGTCGAACACCCGTCTCGCCAGTTCCCCGCTTTTTTCCGCCATGCAGTAGCCGCGGCCGATAACGCCGGCGTTGTTGACCAGCACCGTGATGTTGGCGCCCATGCGCTCGACAATGGCGGCGCTGGCGGCGTCCACGCTGTCGGGGTCGGTCACGTCCATCACGAAGCCGCGCAGGCTGTCCGGGCAATCCAGCTCCCGGCCCAGCTGCTCCAGCGCGGCGGCGTCCACATCGGTGGCCGCCACCGCGTAGCCCACTTCCAGCAGCGACTTGACGATGGCGCTGCCGAAGCCGCCGGCCGCGCCGGTGACGACGGCGACTTGCCGGGTCACGCCACCTCTCCTTCCTTGAAGGCGATGTCGATCACTTTGCGGGCGTTGGCCATGGCGTCGAAGATGCGTTCTTCGAAGAAGCGCACGTCGTCCTGGTTCATCAGCAGGTTGGAGTAGATCCGCGACAGCGGCGAGAACTGGATGCCGTAGCGCTTGGAGATCTCGCGGATGATGATGTCGCAGAACTTGACCTTGTCGCTGTAGCCCTCGGAGCGGTCCACCATGGTGTCCTGCGAGTGGTAGACCAGCGCGGTGGGCATGCCCTGCACCACCAGCGGCAGATCGTTGGCGTGAGCGGCCTTGATGAAGGTGTCGGAGATCTGCTCGGTGAAGCGGCCCATGCGCTCGTAGCAGCCCGGGTCCTGTTCGATCAGCTCGAAGGTGCTCTTGATCGCGGCCAGGCCCAGCGGGTAGCCGTTGAAGGTGCCGGCGTGGATCACCTTGCCGCGGGTGTAGAGGTCCATGATGTCGCGACGGCCGGCGATGGCGGAGATCGGCATCGAGCCGCCGCCCAGCGCCTTGCCGAAGGTGGACAGGTGCGGGGTGACGCCGAGGATGCCCTGGGCGCCGGACAGGCCCAGACGCACGCCGGTGATGATCTCGTCGAAGATCAGCACGATGTTGTACTTCTCGCAGATTTCCTTGGCGCGTTCCAGATAGCCTTCGCGCGGGAAGATGCCGCCGCCGTTGACGCAGATCGGCTCCATCAGCACCGCGGCGATTTCATTGTGGTAGCGCTCGATGGTGGCTTCCAGCACCTGGATGTCGTTCCACGGCAGCATGAAGGACTGGTCTTCCAGCGCGCCGTCGGCGCGGCCCAGGGTGTCCAGCAGGTCGCCCTTGAAGGTTTCCGGCACCGGGAAGCTCAGGTCCTGGCGCTTGCGGCCGCCCATGATGTTGTCGGCGTTGCCGTGGTAGTGGCCGTGGAAGCGGATGAAGCGCTGCTTGCCGGTGAAGCCGCGCGCCAGGCGCAGCGCGTTCTGCACCGCCTCGGTGCCGCTCAGGCAGAAGCGGATCATCTCGGCGCAAGGGATGTGCTTGACCATCAGTTCGCAGACTTCGACTTCCAGGTCGCAAGTGTCCACCGAGGTCACTTTCTGCATGTAGCGGATCAGCGCTTCGTTGTAAGCCTCGTTGTGGTGGCCGACGAAGAGCGCGCCGAATTTGCAGAACAGGTCCAGATGTTCATTGCCGTCCAGATCCCAGACCCGGGAGTTGCGGCCGCGATTGAACGGCACCACCAGCGGCCGTTCCGGGTCGCCGAAGTTGTAATGGGTGCCGCCCGGCAGCAGCTCCCAGCATTGCTTGTAAAAATCCTTGGACTTGATCAGCGACAGCTTGGTATTGCCTTCCATATTCCTGCTCTCCTCTTGCTTGCCCTGTGATGCTACGGTTGGTGCTACGGTTGATGACGGGATGTCATTCAATTCGGGTTCGGGTCCGATGTCGTCTTCGTCCAGCGCCGTCATGCGGGCGCTGAGCGGGCGGTAACGCTCCAGCCGCTGCGGCGTCAGGACGCCCAGCTGGCGTAAGGCCGCCACGCGGCTCAGGTAGGCGGCGCCGGCCATCAGCTCCACCGCGATGTCGGCCACCTTGCGCTTGGCCACCGGCGCCAGCTCGCTGCCTTGCAGCCACTCGTTGGCCGCGCCCATCGCCGCGCCGCACCAGATCTGGTAATCGACCGCGCGCTCGGCCGCGCCGGAGATCGCCCAGCGCGAGGACTGGCCCAGATACCACTGGAACAGCAGCGCCATCTTTTTCTTGGGGTTGGCGTTGGCGGCGTCTATCAGCGCCTGGTTGCCGCGGCCGGCGAAGAAGGCCTCGGTGTCGGCCCATACCTGGGCCAGCGGCTGACGGAACACCTGCTGTTCCAGGCTGGCCACTTCGGCGGCCGGGATCTGCTCCAGGCCGGGGTACTGCTTGTACAGGCCGTGCAGCTTCTGCGCGCGCACCGCGTACATGCTGCCGCCCTTGAGCACCTGCACCTTGGCGCCCAGTTCGAACATATCGGCGGACGGCGCCATCGCCATGTCCGCGATCTTGGCCTTGCCCAGCAATTGCTTGACCGGGTCCGAGGTGCCGGCTTCGACGCAGGCCTGGTTGATGGAGCCGGTGACCACGTAGGCGGCGCCCAGCGAGAACGCCGCCAGCGTGGCGTGCGGGCTGCCGATGCCGCCGGCGGCGCCGACGCGCACGGTGAAGGGATAGCCCTGGCCGGCGCAGATTTCGTCGCGCAGCTCCGCGATGGAGCGGAAAACGCAGCTGAGCAGGCCGTTGTCGGTGTGGCCGCCGGAATCCGCTTCCACGGTGATGTCGTCGGCCATCGGCACTTTCTTGGCCAGCTCCGCCTGGCGCTCGCTGATCAGGCCGTCGGCCAGCAGCTTGCGCACGATCTTCTCCGGCGCCGGGCTGAGGAAATGCTGTGCCACTTCGCGGCGCGACACCTTGGCGATCACGCGGTTGCGGCGGACCACCGCGCCCTTGTCGCCGGCTTCCAGGCCCTTGACCCGGTAGTAGACGATGGCGGCGGACAGATTGACGTAGGCCGAGGCCTCCACCACCTTGACGTCCTGTTCGATGAACAGCTTGACGCAGTTCATCTCCCAGTCCGGCTGGCTGGGGTTGTGCAGCAGGTTGATCGCGTACGGGCCGTTGGGCAGCGCTTGCTTGATGCGGCGGATGGCGCTGCCGATGCGCTCCAGCGTCAGGCCGCCGGCGCCGAAGGCGCTGAGGATGCGGCGCGAACCCAGCGCGATCACCATGTCCTCGGAGTTGATGCCGCCGGCCATGGCGCCCGCGTAATAGGCGAAGCGCACGCCGTAGTCACGCAGGAAGGACGGATCGCCGAAGTATTCCGGCAACATCGCCGGCACCATGCCCAGGCAATCCACCTGGCCGTTGCCGGCCAGGCCGCCGGCCGGTTCCAGCAGCACCGCGTCCTGCTGGCGCAGCACGTGCAGCGGCCGCGCCAGGTCCAGCAACTGGGCCTGGGCCTGTTCCGGCGTCTGCTGGAACTTGCCGGCATGGCCCTGCCATTTGTACACCGGGGCCGCAAAGCGCGGCGCCACGCAAAGCTTGTCTTGGTTCATTCATGCCTCTATCGCTGTCAGCGCCGGCGCCGAAGCGTCCGCCGCTGCCGGCGCTCGGCTGAAGCCGGCGCCTAGGTTGTCGCACATACCGATGACGTTGCCGCGGTAGATGATCTCCGCGAGGAAGACCAGCGCCATCCGCTCCAGCTGGCCGTCGGCCTGGTAGTCGCAGTGGATGGATTTGCAGGTGAGCCGGTAACGCAGGGTGTCGGCCTCGCACTTCACTTCGCCGCGGAACTTGGCGCTGTAGCTGTGCGGGCTGAGCGCGTGCGGCACCATGCCCGGCAGCGAGTACAGCCCCAGGTAGCACAGGTAGAACTTGACCAGTTGTTCGCAGCCTTCCACCAGGAAGGTGCCGGGCATCACCGGGTCGTTCTTGAAGTGGGCGCGGAACACCCAGTGGCTGGGGTCGATGTCGCGTTCGGCCACTGCCTCGCCCAGGCCGAAGGCGCCGCCGGAGGCGGAGATGGACACCACCCGGTCCAGCATCTTGGCCGCCGGCGCGTACAAGCGCGGCGCACGCGACGCGGCGTAGGCGGCGTCGCCGAAGCAGGCGACGAAATCGCCGCGCTGCAGGGCCTCGATATGGCTGTTGTCGAAGGACGCGCGCCCGCAGCGCAGCGGCGGCTGGAACGGCTCGGCCGGCTGGCCGGCCTTCAGATAGGGCGCGGTGTTGACCCCCTTGGATTTTTCGATGTCCTTGGGCAGGAAGAAGCCGGAATTGGCCTCCAGCTTGAAGCTCAGCCTATCGCCGACGTAGCACAGATACTCGTAGGCGATCAGCACGTTCTTGCCCACCTTGAGGAAGGACTTGATGTTGACCCGTCCGCGCAGCACTTCGCCGGCCTTGGGCAAGGGACCGTAGACCGTGGTCTGGCTGTCCACCGCCCGGTAGCGCAGCTGGCCCTTGAACAGCTGGTCGCAGCCGATATAGGTGAAGGCGACGATCATCGCGTGCGAGGCTTCCAGCGACACGAAGGCCGGCACCAGGCCGTCGGACACGTACCAGGCGTCGGGGTGCAGATCGTATTCCCACTCGATGAAGCACGGCTCCAGCTTGCCCGGCTGCGCCGACAGCGCGGTGATGCGCGAGGCGAACATATACGGCGGCGACGGCATGCGGGTGCGGATCGGGTAGCTGTCGGCCTCGGCGTAATCCGGGCCCAAGACCTTGGCGATGGAGCCGTCGGTCAGCTCCACCAGCTGCGCTTCGTCGAACAGCGGACGCGGGCGCGGTGGCCAACGCCTCGCTGCAATTGAACAGCGCATCGCAGGGCCTGTCCGACAGCGCCTGCCGCACTTCTTCCG
>NZ_JAMZGH010000050.1:0-47128 GCF_024158805.1 Chromobacterium sp. S0633
CCGTCGACCAGGCCGAGGCCGCCGCGCCGCCGGCCCTGGCCGAAGCCGGCCACGGCGCGCCGCCGCCGGCGTCCGCGCCCGTTTTCGCCCAGCGCGAGCCGCAGGGGCGGGAGGACGCTTACCGCCAGCTGCGCGGCATCGCCGATTATCTGGCGCGCACCGAGCCGCACAGCCCGGTGCCCTATCTGATCTACCGCGCGGTGGAGTGGGGGGAGAAGCCTTTGCGGGAGCTGCTGGCGGAGCTGATAGACAGCGACGCCGAGGCGCGGCGGCTGTGGTCCCTGCTGGGGGTGTTGCCTTAGAACCTGTTTATGATCTGCTGCGCTTCAGCGATACGGCGTTGAAACCGAGCTCAAAATGCTCATGTACCACGAGTACATTCCGCTTTTTCGCTCGTTTTCGCCTTGTCTCGCCTTAGCTCGCGAGATCGTAAACACGTTCTCAGAGCCTGTTTACGATCTGCTGCGCGTCGGCGGGATGGATAGAAATGGGCGTTGAAACCAAGCTCAAAATGCTCATGTACCATGTGTACATTTCACTTTTTCGCTTGTTTTCGCCTTGTCTCGCCCTTGTGCGCGAGGCTTTGAGCAGGCGTTGAAAAATGGGACTTGAGGCGGAGAAGCCGCCTCCCGCTTGACGAGCATTCAGTGAAGGACGGCCAGATGGCGAATGTGGAGTGGAAGGGGCTGATCATCCGCCGCGCGAGCGCGGCCGACGCGCCCGCGGTATTGAAAATTTTCGATGAAATCATCGCCTGGTTCGTCGCCATGGGCAACGCGGAGCAATGGGGAAGCGAGCCGTGGTCAAGCCAGCCGCGACAAGTGGAGCGGGTGGTCGAGGCGTGCTCGCTGCCGGGAGCGTGGGTGGCGGAGGAGGAAGGCGGCGCCGTGTTGGCCGTCCTGGTGCTGGGGGAGGCCATGCCCTATGCGCCGGCCGCGACGGAGCCTGAAATCTACGTGCGCTTGCTGGTCGCCTCCCGCCGCTCCGGCGCGCGGGGCGTCGGCCGGCGTTTGATGGCTTTCGCGGATGAACAGGCGAGGCTGGCCGGCGTCAAGCGCTTGCGCGTGGATTGCTATGGCGGGGGCACGGGGGCCTTGGCGCGTTTTTACGAGTCCTGCGGTTATGAGCGCATCGCCGCATTCGATGTGGACGGCTGGCCCTGCCAGCTGCTGGAGCGCGTTCACGCTCCCGTGAGCTAGGGCGAGGCTGCTTAGGAAAGCGGCTTGCTCGCATGGCGCGCTGCGCCGCGCGCAGCGGACCGCGAACGGACTCCAAGGCCAGGATGTCTGGCCCGGAAGGACGGCGCGGGCAAGGGCTCAGTCCAGCGTGTCCATATAGTCCTTGCCGCGCAGCCGCCCGGTTTGCGCCCAGGGCAGCGGCTGGCCGGCGGCCAGCGGGCGGATCTCCACGCGCATGCTTTCGCGATGGCGGCCGTCCTGCGAACGCGATTCCACCCGCAGCGGCATCGCCCAGCGCGCGCTCCATTGCAATTGCTTGCTGTGGCCCTTGGCGGTTTTGCGATACCAGCGGCTGCCGTCCGCGCCGGGGCTGACGGTGAAGCCTTTCAGTTTTTCAATGTCCACCAGCTGGCTGGCCAGGATCCAGGAGCCGTCGAAGCCCACGTCGCTCCATTCGCGCTGCCCCACTTGCACCAGCAGCCGCTGTTGCGGCAGGGCGAACTCCAGCCGCGGCTGGCCTTTGGCGTCCAGCCAGACGTGGCGGCTGGCGGCGGCGTAGTCGATGTGGTCGTGACCGTCCTCATGGCCGTGGCCGTCGTCGTGATCGTGGTCGTCGGCGGGGGCGTTCAGCCGTTCGCGCCAGACGTGCTTGCCCTGGCGGGTCAGTTTTTCCCGATAGCGTATGGTTTTTTCCACGCCGTCCTTGCCGATGGTGACGGTTTCGTAGCGGATGGTGGCCACCAGATCCGGCGCGGCGGCGCGCAGCGCCGGGGACAGGGCCAGCAGGGCCAGCGGCAGCAGGATTTTCATCGCGGTCTTTCTTCATGCGTAAAAGTAGGCTTGCCCGTGGGCAAGCCGAATGGGGTGCATCCGGGACGGCCGCGCCGGGCCTGGAGCGGCGCCGGCGCGGGGGTTTAGAGCCTGTTTACGATTTCGCGAGCTAGAGCGAGACAAGGCGAAAACGAGCGAAAAAGCGGAATGTACATGTGGTACATGAGCATTTTGAGCTGGTACTCACCGTGCAACGCTTCACGACGCGCAGCAGATCGTAAACAGGTTCTTAGAGTCCCAGCGCGCTTTTCACCAGGCCAAACACCTTGGTGTTGTCCATCACGCCCTTGAAGCCCTTGGAGCCGGCGCCGCCGGACATCAGCATCACGTCGCCGCCGCCGTGGGTTTCGCTGGACAGACGGATGCCGGTTTCCTGCTGGTAGTCGTCGCCCATCGCGGTGGCGGAGTCCACCGACACGCGGCTGGCCTTGCGGTTGGGGCCGTTGCCGAACACCAGCGCGGTGTAAGTGGCGCCGTCCGCGTCCTTGGACTCCTTGCCGTCGGCGTAGCCGCGCACGATGTCGTGGATGGGGTTGCCGCGCTTGGCGTAGCCGTTGATGGTCATGGTGTGGTCATGGTCCGCGGTGACCACGATCAGGGTGTTGTTCAGGTCCACCTTGGCCAGCGCGGTCTTGATGGCGTTGTCGAAGGCGATGGTGTCTTCCAGCGCGCGCTTGGCGTTGGTGCCGTGCAGCGCGTGGTCGATGCGGCCGCCTTCCACCATCAGCACATAGCCGTTGCCGTTGCGGGCCAGGGTGTCGATGGCCTTGGCGGTCATGTCGGCCAGGCTGGGCTGGTTCAGGCTGTTCTTCACCCGGTCCAGCTCGTAGTCCATGTGGTCCTTGTTGAAGATGCCCAGCAGTTTGTTGCCGGACTGCGGGTTGAAGGCGGCCAGCTCGCTGCCGCTGCTCACCAGGGTGTAGCCCTTGGCCTGCATTTCGGTCAGCAGATTGCGGCCGTCCGGGCGCTTGCCGCCGGAGGCGGTGGGCAGGAAGAATTTGCTGCCGCCGCCCATCAGTACGTCCAGGCCGGCGCCCAGCTTGGCGTTGTAGCCGGCGCCGCCCGGCGCCGCCTGGGCGGCGATGTCGGATTCGGCGTCGCGGTGGCAGACGTGGGAGTAAGTGGCGGCCGGGGTGGCGTGGGTGACGCGGGTGGTGGTCACCGCGCCGATGGCCTTGCCCTTGGCCTTGGCCAGTTCCAGCAGGGTGGTCGCCGGCTGGCCGTTGCCGCTGCCGCAGTTGCCGGTGCCGTTGCTATTGGGGTCGATGGCGCGGGTGTCGGCGGACATGGAGATGACTTCGTTGTTCATCTTCACGCCGGTCATATAGGCGGACATGGACGGCGCGCTGTCGGTGGTTTGCGCGTCGTTGGAGAAGGTCTTGACGCGGGCGGTGCGGGACAGCTGTTCCATGTTCAGCTTGCCGGCTTCGCCGTATTTGTAGATGCGCGAGGCGGTGACGGTGGTGGGGCCCATGCCGTCGCCCAGGAAGAAGATCACGTTCTTGGCTTCGCCCGCGGCCTGGGCCGGCAGCGCGTGCAGGGCGGCGGCCAGCGCGGCGACGCTGAGCAGCGGTTTCATCATCGGTTTCATTGCGGTTCTCTTGTATGGGTTTATGTAGCGTTTGGGGGCGGTGGCTCAGAACCTGTTTACGGCCTGCTGCGCGTCAGCGATACGGTGTTGAAAATGTCTTCAAAATGCTCGTGTACCGTGTGTACACTCCGCTTTTTCAGCCATTTTCGCCTTGTCTCGCCCTTGCTCGCGAGATCGTAAACAGGTTCTCAGAGCGCGGCCGCTTTCTTCACCAGGCCAAACACGTCGATGTTTTCCAGGAAGCCGTGGAAGGCGTCCGAACCCTGGCCGATGGCGCCGATGTAGACATCGGTGCCGCCGTGGGTTTCGCCGCCGGCCGGCATGCGCACCGCCGCTTCCTGGTGGTAGTCGTTGGCGGACACCACGGCGTCGGTCAGCGCGGCGGCGGCGTTGCGGTTGCCGTTGACGCGGTTTTCGCCGTTGCCGAAGCCGATGATGGAATAGGGCATGCCGTCGGCGTCGGTGGCCAGGCTGCCGTTGCTGTAGTTCTTCACCAGGCCCAGCACGCCGGGGTTGCCGGCCGTGGTCTTGCCGGTGCGCTGGGCGTAGCCGTTGAGCACCAGGGTGTGGTCGTGGTCCGCGGTCACCACGATCAGGGTGTTTTTCAGGTCCGGATCGCGCTGTTTCATCGCGTCGATGGCGGTCTTGATCGCCTGATCGAAGGCCACGGTGTCCTGCAGCGCTTTCTTGGCGGTGGTTTCATGCAGCGCGTGGTCGATGCGGCCGCCTTCCACCATCAGGAAGAAGCCTTGCTTGTCCTTGCGGTCCGCCAGCATGGAGATGGCCTTGGCGGTCATCTCGGCCAGGCTGGGTTCCTTGGAGGCGTCGCGGTCCAGGTCGTAGCTCATGTGGCTGCTGGTGAACAGGCCCACGGCGCGGGTGGTCTTGGCCGGGTCCAGCGCGTTGAAGCCGGTTTTGTCCGCGGCGTAGCCGTAGCCCTTGGCTTTGAGCTCCGCCACCAGATCGCGGCCGTCGGCGCGCTTGCCGCCGGCGGCCTTGGGCAGGAAGAACTGGCGGCCGCCGCCGAAGACCACGTCCACGCCGTCTTGCAGCTTGGCGTTGAAGAGCGCGCCGCCCGGCACCAATTGGGCGGCGATGTCGGATTCGGCGTCGCGGTGGCAAACGTGGGAGTAAGTGGCCGCCGGGGTGGCGTGGGTGACACGGGTGGTGGTGACCACGCCGGTGGCCTTGCCGCCGGCCTTGGCCAGCTCCAGCAGGGTGCTGACCGGCTGGCCGTTGCCGCTGCCGCAGTTGGAGGTGAAGTCCGCGGTGGGGGATTTGGCCTGGGTGTCGGTGGACATGGAGATGACTTCGTTGTTCATCTTCACGCCGGTCATGTAGGCGGACATGGACGGCGCGCTGTCGGTGACTTGGGCGTCGTTGGAGAAGGTTTTGACAAAGCCGCTCTCCGGCAGCGTGTCCATGGTCAGCTCGCCGTCTTCGCCCACGGAGTAAATGCGGGCGGCGGTGGTGGTGTTGATGCCCATGCCGTCGCCCAGGAAGAAGATCACGTTCTTGGCGGCGGGACGGAGGCCCTGGTTGTTGTTGGCGGAGCCGCTGGCGGTGCCGCCGCTGCTGCCGCAGGCGGCCAGGCCGATGGCGGCCGTCACGGCCAGGGTCAGGCTGAGGATGCGCATGATGTTATGTTCCGGGCATGAAAAAAACCGGCACAGCATAGTGGGCGCATGTTTCGGCCAGGAGAGGGTTTGATGAAGATTTTGTTGCGGGGTCAACCGACGGGCCGGGGCCGGCGTTGGCGGGGCGCGCTTAGAACCTGTTTACGATCTGCTGCGCGTCGTGTGACGCCGCACG
Organism: Chromobacterium sp. S0633; assembly: GCF_024158805.1. NCBI lineage: Bacteria > Pseudomonadati > Pseudomonadota > Betaproteobacteria > Neisseriales > Chromobacteriaceae > Chromobacterium > Chromobacterium sp. S0633. Next base: position 5,413 of record NZ_JAMZGH010000050.1, read on the forward strand.
GTGAGCACACCTTCGAAATGCTCATGTACCATTTGTACATTCCGCTTTCTCAGCCGTTTTCGCCTTGTCTCGCTTTAGCTCGCGAGATCGTAAACAGGTTCTTAGCGCCGGTCGGCGCATAGCGGCAGCAGCCGCTGATAGGCGGCGTTGATGTCCTTGCTCTTGCGTTCCGCCAGTTCGCGCAGCTCCAGGCCCAGAGCGCTGACCTTGTCCGGATGGTATTCCGCCATCCGCGCCCGGTAAGCGGCTTTCAGTTCTTCCGCGGAGCAGGGCCAGGCGATTTGCAGCACCTGGCAGGCGCGCTCGGTCTCGGAGACGGCGCCGGACGGCGGGGCGTCCGGCCGCGTCGGGCTCAGCGCCCGGCGGATCAGCCAGTAGGCCAGCAGGGCAAACAACAGCAGCGCAATCAATCGCATCGACACGGTTCCTTGGCAGAGGGCCGCCCGCGCTTGCGGACGGAATAGCAATATGGAGCGGCTGACCGGACGCTGGTTCCCGGCGCGGGGCCGCGGTAGGTGAACTATGCCGCCGGCGGGTGGTCCCACCCGGCCCGGTTATGTTCTTTAATTTAGAGCCGCCTGCCGATCCGGGGAGGAGGCGGCCCGCAAGGAAGCATATGAGTTCCACCATCCGTCCGGCCGTCCGCGCCGACATCGCCGCGCTGTTCGACATCCGCACCAGCGTCCGGCAAAACCACCTTTCCATCGAGCAACTGGCCGACCTGGGCATCACGCCCGAGACCATCGCCGAAACCATCGCCGCCGCGCCCTGCGCCTGGATCGCGGAGCAGGACGGCCAGCCGGCCGGATTCGCCATGGCGGACCTGGACGCCGGCGAAGTGTTCGCCTTGTTCATCAAGCCGGCGTTCGAGGGCCTGGGCCTGGGCCGGCAACTGCTGAGCCAGGCCGAGGCCGCGCTGTTTCAACGCCATCCGGTGATCCGGCTGACGACCGACGGCGACGCGGCCATCCGCGCCAACGGCTTTTATCAGCGTCAGGGCTGGCGGCAGGCCGGCCCGGCCGAGGGCGGGGACCTGTTGTACGAAAAGCGGCGCGAGGGCTGAGCGAGGCGCGCCTCCGGCGACGAGCCTGAAGAGGTCGGGGGCGTGCCGGATACGCGCGTTCCCGGGCGTCCGGAGGCGCGTGGCGGGCAGGTAAAGAGGGAGCGCTTCTTCTTTAAGCGCATAAGCATAAGCCAATATGCCACTACAGCCGCGCCGGCTTTTATATTATGATGCCGGCTCTGCGTTGTTTGCCGCCCCTGTCCGCATTACCCAGTTCCCTGCTTCATGCCAAGACGCCGCGTTTCGCGCGCCGTCGTCGTCGACTGTTTCCGGGTGGCCGCGCCAAGTCATAGATGATAGCCGTCCTGGAGTTTTGAATGAGTTTCGCCACCTTATTGCTGTACATCGTCGCCGTCAGCGCCGTGATGATCACCCCCGGTCCGTCCATGCTGCTGGCGCTCAACAACGGCGCCAGCCACGGCATGCGCATCGCCAGCTACGGCTTTGCCGGCGCGGTGCTGTCCGATCTGCTGCTGATCGCCGCCGTGGGCTGCGGCCTGGGCGCTTTGCTGCAAGCGTCGGAACAACTGTTTTCCATCGTCAAATGGGGCGGCGCCGCCTATCTGGTCTACCTGGCCTGGATGATGTGGCGCGCGCCCACCCAGGCGCTGGCCGCCAGCGCCCAGAGCGGCGAGGCCAGCGGCCGCGGCACGTTTTTGCGTTCCCTGGTGGTGGGCCTGTCCAATCCCAAGGGCCTGCTGTTCTTCACCGCCTTCCTGCCGCAGTTCATCCGCCAGGACCAGCCGGCGGTGCCGCAATACATGATTCTGGCCGTGGTCACCGCCAGCGTGGACTGCGTGATGATGTTCATCTATGCCTACGGCGGCCGCCACGCGATGCGCACCTTCTCCGCCCGCGTGATGGGTTGGATCAACCGCAGCTGCGCCGGCATGCTGGCGGTGCTGGCCATCGGCCTCAGCCTGTACCGCCGCAGCGATATGAGCTGAGCGCGCCGCTTTGCCGCCACGGAAAACCCGCCGAATCCGGCGGGTTTTTTTATGTGGGCCTATCGCCGGGCGCGACAAAAAGCCGCCCCTGGGGGCGGCAAGAGGACATCGATAGATACAAAGGAGGGGAGGACTTGTTCCTGGACCCTCCGGCCAATATATCCGCCGCCCGTGACAGCGGGATGACGGCTCAACGCAGCGGCGAGGCGGCCGACGCCGGCGCCCGACGGCGCGCGGCGGGTTCGGCGGCGTCCCGGTACACCCGCACATAGTCCACCACCATCTCCTGCGGCCAGCGCGTGGACGCGTCCGGCGCGCCGGCCCAATCCCCGCCCACCGCCAGATTCAGCACGATGAAGGCCGGTTCTTGCAGGGCGCTCCAGCCGTCGCCGCCGTCGGTTTTCATCGTCACGGTCTGATAGAGTTGGCCGTCGACGAAGTAGCGGATCGCCGCCGGCGACCACTCCACGGCGAAATCGTGGAAACGGTCGTTGAACCAGCCCAGATCCGGCGTGACATAGGAGGCCGACGCCGTTTGCACCGTCCCGGCCGGCGCGCCGGGCTTGGGCCGGTGCGCGCTGCCCCAGACGGTGGCGTTTTCCGCGCCGGCCTCGCTGCCCACCATTTCCAGGATGTCGATCTCGCCGTAATGCGCGGGCTGATCCCAGCGCTGGTTCAGCATCCAGAACGCCGGAAACATGCCCTGGCCGTAAGGCAGCTTGATGCGCGCCTCGATCCGGCCGTAGCGCCAGGCGGCCTGGCTGCGCAGGCGCGCCGAGGTATAGTCGCGGCCGCCGTAAGCCTGCCGCCGCGCGGCGATATGCAGCGCGCCGTCGCGCACGGCCACATTGTCTCCGGCGGTGTAGTACTGCAGCTCATGCAGGCCCCACGGGCCGGGGCCGGATTCCAGCCGCCATTTGGCGCCGTCCAGCGCCGCGCCGTTGAATTCGTCCTGCCACGCCAACTGCCAATTGGCCGCGGCTGCGCCGCCGCTCAGCAGCGCCGTAATCGCGGCGGCTGCCGCCATCTTGCTTTTCATCGCTCATCTCGCGCGAGTTTGTCGAGCGTCCAGCATAGCCGGAAGCGAGAGCGGCGCAGCGCGGCCGCGCTTGGCAGTTTTACCAAGCGCGGCCAGGCCCGCGGCTTAGAGCCTGTTCAACGCGGTATCGCCGCAGCGCAGTAGATCGTGAACAGGTTCTTAGGAGCAATTCGAGTTCAGGCTGGGATAGGCGGTATTCAGGATCCACTTGCCCTTGCTGTTCTTGGCGTAGCGGAATGACAGGAAAATGGGCTGCCCTGCGGGAAACGGGGTGGACAGGGTGCAGACTCCGGCCGCGTTCACCTCCTTGCAAGTGCTGGGCAGCGCACCGGGCCAGCCCTTGGGATAGAGAGTGCCCTCCGGCACGCAATCGGACTCCGCCGCCCGGGTGCCGCATATGGCCGGTTTGGGGCCTTTGGGCCCGGGATAACCCTGCCAGGTGGTGAAGGCGGCCTTGAACTGGTCCCAGCTGTCGAACTGCGATTTGCCCGCCTGGGTGGGCTGGCCGCGGATATGGATGCTGACATGGCCTTCCATCGCGGTGTTGTCCGCCATGGATTTGACGCTGGCGTTCACATCCGGGGTGACGCGGCAATCCGCCGCCTGAACCGGCGCAGCGGACAACAGGCATAGGGTCAGCGCCGTCAGCGCGGCGCCGGAACAGATTGGGAGGAGGCGATTGGGCATGAGGGAATCCTGAAAACGTCGGGCGCGCAGGCCCGATGAGGTTTTTTAAAAGCGGGCGGCTGTAAGTTATTGCGCCAACAGGGCATGACGCGATTTATCGTTGAAGATTAATGCAAAAGGCATTAATGATGCCTGCGCTTTGGGACAGGTGGCGGGCGAGCGCCGTGCGCCGAAGCCTGGCCGAGGAGGCCTCCGGCGTTGGCGGCGCGGCCTTGAGAACGACTTCCGCGCGGGGCGGTGAGGGAGAGGAGTGCTTGGGCGATATTCCGGGGCGGCGGCGGCTGAGGCCGGCCATGCGCCAAGCCGCCGTCTCAGCCGCAAGGCTCCGCCTCGGCCCGGCATGCGGGGAAGGGCGTCCTACTGGCGGCTCCGCTCCCAGACGGCCTGGGTTTCCAGGAACAAGCCGTGCAGCCGGTATTTGTCCCAGATGAAGGCCGTTTCCTTGGCGAACAAGCCTGCGCGCAAAGCCTGCCTGAGCTTGGCCAGAATCGCCGGCGGCGTGTCCGGATGGCAGATCAGCCAGCGCTCGGCCGGCGTCAGCGCCAGCGCCTTGCGCGGCGGCGGGCCGTCCTCCGGCGCGGGCGGGGTGTCGCTGACGAAGACCTCCAGCCGCTTGGCCGCCAGCATTTTGAAACCCAGCGCCGGTTTGGCGATGGGGATGTAGCTCAGCTGGGCGGAACTGAGCAGATCGCGCGCTTCCGCAATGTCCACCGTGCCCAGGGTCATGCCCTGCATATCGCGCAGATTCTTGAACGGCGCCGCGTTGCCGCGGGCCACGTAGGCCTGCAAGACCACCGGCGAGATGGCGGCCACATAGCTGACGGTTTCCGCCTTGCCCTGGTCGAAGTTCACATCCAGCGCGCAGGTGTTCTTCTCCGCGGCGGCCAGGAAATACGCGCGCTTGGCCGGCACGCCTTTCAGCGCCACCTCCAGCCCGGCCTTGGCCGTCAGGTAGCGGAAAGCGTCGGCGTAGGGGCCGCCGAGGCCGTCTCGGGCCGGCGTCAGATAGGGCGGATGCGCGTCCGCCACCACGGTCAGCAGCGGCTGGGCCTGGGCCAGGCAGGCGGCGCCGGCCAGCGCCGCCGCCAGCCGTCTGAACGCGGGCGGCGGGCTCAAGACTTCACCAGATCCACCGGCGTGCGCACAATGCTCTGCATCTCGCTTTGCGTCAGCCGTTTATTGAAGGATTCCAGCCCCAGGCGGATGGCGTACTCCGCCTGCAAGGCCGGGTGCTGGTCCGCGGTGGCGTAAATGCGCTTGGACGCCAGCAGCGCGGCCATCTCCGGGATATTGTCGTAGCCGCCGATCAAGACCTTGCCGTCCCGCTTCAATTCCGTCACCGCCTGCGCCGCGCCAATCGCCATATTGTCGTTGCCGCACAAGAGCGCGGCCAGGTCCGGCGTCTGTTTCATCAGCTTCAGCGCCGCCGCCCGCCCGGCGTCCCGCTCCCAATCGCCCCAGGCGAGGGCGGCCAGCGTCATATTGGCGCTGGCTATCGCCTCCCGGTAACCGTCGCTGCGCGCCTTGGCGTTGATGGAGCCGGGCAGGCCCTCGATGATGGCCGCCTTGCTGCGCGGCTTCAAGGCCCGCAGCACATAGTCACCCACCGCGCGCGCGCCGCTGAAATTGCTGGGGCCGACAAAGGGAATGTTGACGCCGTGGCTGGCCAGCGCCCGGTCGTCCAGCTTGTTGTCCAGATTGATCACCAACAGGCCGCTTTGCACCGCCTTGATCAGCGCCGGGATGATGGCGCGGGAGTCCGCCGGCGTGATCAGCAGGATCTGCTCGCGGCGGGCGATGCAGGCCTCAACGATCTTGATCTGCCCGGCCAGGTCGGTCTCCCCCTGCACCCCGTCTATCGTCAGCTGATAGTCGCCGCTGTGCTGCGCGTGGTGCCTGCGCGCGCCGGCCGTCATCACGCTGAAGAAAGGGTTTCTCAGCGATTTGAGCACCAGGGTCACCGCGGGCTTCGTCGCGGCCGCCGCCAGCCGGGGCCAGGCCAGCAGGCCCAGAGATGCCAGTAAAAACGCGCGCCGCCGCATGGAGCTCCCCCGCCTGTCGAATGAATGCGCCGGCAAGCCGCCGGCCAGGCCCGGCCGCGCGGCCAGGCTCAAGGATATGGCTTCTTTATAGAGCACAGCGGGGAGGGCGGCAGGAGCGGACTATCCATGCGTTTGAGGGGTTTGGCCTCACCCTCGTCATCGATGGGCGTCGTCATGATGGGGGCAGGCCAAGCCCTGCCGCAGCGGCGGCTGTTATGGAAACATGGCCGTAGAGGACGCTTGGCGCGGGCGTGTGGAGTGGCGCTTGAGTGTTTACCCTAATCCCTGCAAAATCTAGCACCTACTCTCTAACAATTAATACATTCCGCCGATGAACATTTCTCTCCCCCTCGCGCTGCGCGCCTGCGCCGCGTTGTGCTTGTCATGGCCCGCCGTCGCGCCGGCCAAGTCCTTGCCGGTTCATCCCGCCTCCACCGTGGTCGCCGACTATCTGCAACAGGCCAAGGCCAGTCAGCAGCCGGCCGAGCTGCTCAGCTCGGTGGTGGAGGACGGGGTGGAGGTGCGCATGTACCGGATGGTGTCGCAGCAATGGCCGGGAGCCGGCAGCGGCATTGGGAGCAATGCGCCGCTGTGGGAGCAGCAGTACAAGCTGGTCCTGCCCTTGACGCGCAAGCCGGGCGTGCCGGTGCTGCTGTACGTCAACGGCGGCAGCAATCACGCGCAGCCGCCCAAGCTGCCGGACCGCTTGCCGGCGGAAACGCTGGCGCGCGATCTGGGCGTGCCGGTGGCCGAGCTGTATTTCGTGCCGAACCAGGATTTGCAATTGGACGAGCAGCCGGTCGGCCGCGAGGACGCGCTGGTGGCCTATACCTGGCGCAAAACGGTGGATCAGCCGCAGGCGGAGCGTTTCAGCTCCCTGCATCTGCCGATGACGCAGGCGGTGAGCGCGACGATGGACGCCTTGCAGCGCAGCCTGCCGGGCAGCGAGCGTTTCGTGGTGGCCGGCGCGTCCAAGCGCGGCTGGGCCGCTTGGCTGGCCGGTTTGAACGATAAGCGGGTGAGCGCCATCGTGCCGGTGGTGGCGGATTTCTGGAACGTGCGCGTCAACTTCACCCATGTCTACAACAGCTACGGCCAGCAGTGGCCGGCGGCGCTGCGCGATTATCAGCGCAACGGCATCACCGAGGATGTGCTGCAGGGAGGGCCGGGTCTGGACGCCTTGTTGCGCTTCGAGGACGTGGTCAATTACCGCGCCGGGATGGCGCGTTTGAGCAAGTATATGATTTCCGCTTCCGGCGACGACTTCGCGGTGCCGGACTCCGCCTGGAGCTATCTGCCGGACTTCGCCGGCCCCACCCAGCTGCGCTATCTGCCCAATCAGTCGCACTATGTGAAGGGCGATCAGATCGGCAAGGCCTTGCGGCAGTTCATGCGCCGCTGGCTGGCCGGCAAGCCGATGCCGCGGGCGCAGGTGGACGCGGACCCGGCCAGCGGCCGGCTGCGCGTCAGCGTGGCGGAGCGCGAGGCGGGCAAGGCGACGCTGTGGCTGGCGCATAACCCCGCGAGCCGGGATTTCCGCTTCAATTCCGGCATCCGTTATCAGCCCAAGGCGATTGAAGGCCAGTGCCGCCGCGGCAACTGCCGCTTCGAGTTCAAGCCGGACGCCTCGCTGCCGGGCTGGCAGGCTTATTTCATCGAGTTCGAGGGCCAGGATTTCGCCTGGAGCACGCCGCCCTTGGTGTGGCCGCACGCCTATCCCAACGGCGAGCCGGTGCCGTTTGGCGCGCCGCGTTTGCAACTGGGACGCTGATCGCGCTTGGGCGGGCGGTTTGGCCGCCTGCGCCAGATCTCGAAGCCGGCTGAGCCGGCTTTTATTTTTCTCATGCTTGTATTTTTTAGTCCAATCTGGATTTTTTTGTTTACATTTTGGATTTCAAAGTCTAACCTGGATTCATTGATCCAACACGAGTGCCGCCATGCTGTCCCGTTACCACTCCATCGCCGACGCCATCGCCACCTTGTTCTATCCCTATGCCGAAGTGGTGCTGCACGACCTGGCCACCCAGTCCGTGGCCTATATCGCCAACAATTTCTCCAAGCGCGAGCTGGGCGACGATTCCGGCCTGGACGAACTGGAAAACACGCCGGACGCGACGGTGATCGGTCCTTACGAAAAACTGAACTGGGACGGCCGCAAGCTGCGTTCCATCAGCGTGGTGCTGCGCGACGACGCCGGAGCCGCGCTCGGCATGATGTGCGTGAACCTGGACATCTCGGTGTTCGAGGGCGCGCGGGCGGCGCTGGACCTGTTCCTGTCCGGCAGCAAGCTGGTGGCGCAGCCGGCCTTGTTGTTCGAGGACGACTGGCAGGAGCGCATCAACCGTTTCATCCACGGCTGGCTGCAACAGCGCCAGCTCAGCCTGTCCATTCTCAACCGCGAGCACAAGCGCGAGCTGGTGGAGGCGCTGCTGCACGAGGGCGCGTTTCGCGGCAAGAACGCCGCCAACTACGTGGCCAATGTGCTGGGCATGGGCCGCGCCACGGTTTTCAAGCATTTGAAAGAGCTGAAGGAGCAAGCATGACACTGGATTCCCTGTTCGACGCCATCGCTGCCGCCCACCAGGCCATCCGCCCGCAGGCGCGGGTCACGCCGCTGGAGCACAGCCCGGCCTTGTCCGCCCTGACCGGCTGCGAGGTGTATCTGAAGTGCGAGCATCTGCAGCGCACCGGCTCCTTCAAATTCCGCGGCGCCAGCAACAAGCTGCGGCTGTTGGACCCGGCGGCGCGGCGGGAAGGGGTGATCGCCGCGTCCACCGGCAACCACGGCCAGGCGGTGGCCTTGGCCGGCGGGCTGTTGCAAGTGCCGGTGACGGTGTACGCGCCGGCGTCCGCCGCCGCGGTGAAGCTGGACGCCATCCGCGCGCTGGGGGCGGAGCTCAAGCTGGTGGACGGCGGCGCGCTGGAGGCGGAACTGAGCGCCGGCGAGGCGGCGCGGCGGGCGGGTCTGCCCTTTGTGTCGCCGTACAACGATCTGGACGTGGTGGCCGGCCAGGGCACGGTGGGCATGGAGCTGGCCGAGCAGTGCCCGGAGCTGGACGCGGTCTTTGTCTCCGTGGGCGGCGGCGGCCTGATTTCCGGCATCGGCGCGGCCTTGCGGCGCCTGGCGCCCGGCGCGGAACTGGTGGGCTGCTGGCCGGAGGCGGCGGCCACCATGCACGCCAGCCTGCAAGCCGGCCGCATCGTCGAGGTAGACGAGGGCGACACTCTGTCCGACGGCACCGCCGGCGGGGTGGAGCCGGGCGCGGTGACTTTCGAACTGTGCCAGGCCTTGATCCGCCATTGCGCGCTGGTCAGCGAGGCGGAGATCCGCGCGGCGCTGCGCTTGCTGGCCCAAAGCGAGCGCTGGATGACGGAGGGCGCGGCGGGCGTGGCGCTGGCCGGCCTGTTGCGGCAGGCGCCGCGCTACCAGGGCAAAAAGGTGGCGGTGGTGCTGTGCGGCCGCAACATCGTGCTGGATAAGTTTTTGAAGGCGGTGTCATGAAAACCTTCAACAAGGATGAAATCCTGGCGCGGCTGGATCTGGAGCGGGCGGAGGCGCTGCTGCGCCAGGGTTTCATCGCCTATTCCGCCGGCCGCGCGCAACTGCCGCCGGTGCAGCATTTCGCCTTTGCCGCGGCCAACGGCGATTGCTGCGTGAAATCCGGCTATGTGGAGGGCGAGAGCCTGTTCGCGGTCAAGGTGTCGTCCGGTTTCTACGACAATCCCAAGCGCGGCCTGCCCAGCAATCAGGGCCTGGTGCTCTGCTTCTGCTCCCGCACCGGCGCGCCGTTGGCGCTGCTGCGGGACGAGGGCTGGCTCACCGCCTGGCGCACCGCGCTGGCCGGCAGGCTGGCGGCGCGGGTCTTGGCCCCGCGCCGGGTGGAGGCGATAGGCATTGTCGGCACCGGCTTGCAGGCGCGCTTGCAATTGCGCGCCTTGCAGGCGGTGACGCCGTGCCGGGAGACGTGGGTGTGGGGGCGTTCGGAGACCGAGCTGGCGGCTTTCGCCGCCGAGTTCGAAGCCGAGGGCTACCGTGTGCGGACCACGCTGGACGCGGAGCCGCTGGCGCGCGCCTGCCGGCTGATCGTCACCTGCACGCCGTCCGCCCGGCCCATTCTGCGGGCCGGCTGGCTGCGGCCCGGCAGCCATGTCACCGCGGTGGGCGCGGACGCCGCCGGCAAGCAGGAACTGGAGCCGGAATGGGTGGCCGCCGCGGACCGCATCGTGGTGGACTCCGTCGCGCAGTGCGCGGCTTACGGCGAGGTGTCGCACGCGCTGGCCGCCGGCCTGCTGGAGCGCGAACGCTTGACGGAGCTGGGGCGGGTGCTGGCCGGCGAGCAGGCGGGCCGGCAAAGCGAGGACGAGATCACGCTGGCGGACCTGACCGGGCTGGCGGTGCAGGACGCGCAGATCGCCAAGTGCGTGCTGGAGGCCCAGGCCTGAGACGCGCTTGACCGTCAAGGGGTTCTCAGGCCGCGTGCGGGAAACCGTGCACCGGCCGCAAGGGCGGCCGGGCGTAGCCGCCCTGTTTTTGCGCCGCCATCAGAAAGCGGGTGTAGTTTTCCTTGCCCACCTGGCGGAAGTTGAATTTGACGGTGTCGGCAGAGAGCGCGGCGCCGTCCTTGGCCTGCAAGCGGGCGACGATGTCGGCGACCACATTGTCCGCCTGCTGGCGCAGCGCCGAGCCCGTTTCTTTTTTCAGCATCTCGTTGAGGGTGACGATGGCGGGCGCGTCCGCCAGCCCCATGGCGGACAGGGCGACGGCGTGTTGGCCGAAGTGCCGCCAGACGATGGCCTGGGAGCCCAGCCGCAACACGAACTTGAACGGAAAGCCGGTGCGGATGGAGAGCAGCACCGGATCTATGCACACCAATTGTTCTATCGAGTTGACGCCCTCGGCCGCCAGCGCGGCGGAAATATTGGCGGTCACGCCTTCTAGCTGGATCAGTTGGTCGTTTTCCTGCGGCTGTTCCTTGGCGTTCAGGTTCAGCGCCACCAGCCGGCGCAGCAGCTTGAACAGGGAGTCCATCGGAAAGGCACCGACGGCGAAGGCGGCCACGGTCTGCGCGGCGGAGACGGTTTCGGAGTCGCCGGCGGCGCTGACGGCCGCGCCGATGGGAATGGCCAGCATCATGCGCAGCGCGTACCAGTACACGTCCGCCACATTGAGGCTGCGCTTGCGCACGCTCAGCACCATATCGCTGACCACGAACAGATAGGCGCCGGCGATGGCGGCGCAGACGATCTGGGTGCCGAAGGGCAGGGCCAGCTGCCCGTTGACGGCGAGCAGATAAAGCACGCTCATGCACAGGGTGGCGATCAGCATCAGCATCATGGGCGTGAGAAAGGCGGCGCGGCCGTAGTGCTCGCGGTAGATCTGCTCGAACAATTGCTCGGCGGCGGCCTCCACTTCCTCGTTTTCCGGCAGCGGCCAGGCGTTCAGTTGCGGGTGTTTGTCGGTGCGCGGCTGCCAGAACTGGCGCAGATAATAGATCAGCGCGCCGTTGTTGAGCCGGTTGCGGAATTCCTCGTAGCGGGCGCCCCAGCCTATGACCAGGAAGCGGATCATCGGCGCGGCCGCCAGCGCGGTGGTCAGCAGGCCCAGCGCGAAATGACTGGCGTGCTGCGGGCGGGAAAAAGGCTGCGCCATCAGCAGCGACAGCCCGTACAGCGCGGCGATGTCCAGCAGCAACAGGCCTGCCCACAAGCCGTGATATTTCAGGTTTTTCATGATGGCCTCGCTGATTGGCGGCGTGGCTACCATGGTAGTTCTCCAGCGTAAAATCGCACTCCGTACGAATAACTAGCGCGCCGACCGGCGGCTACCTTATCAAAAGTAGTGTTGAATCATTGATGTCCGGCCCCTAGCATCGGCTTCGCGTTTCATTGGCACGCCAATGGCGCGGACTGGACGACGGGCGTCGACGCGCGTGCTCGCCAGACGCTTTCCTTGCCGCCGCTTGCCATCCTCCAGCCGACGTTCACGAACGGAGCCAGACATGCCGGACATCATCGATTTGAGAAGCGACACCCTGACGCGGGTCAGCAAGAGCGACGTGGAGACGCTGGATTTCGCCAAGATCGGCGACGATTGCTACGGCGAAGACCGCTATGTGCGCGAGCTGGAAGCCTACTGCGCGGACTTGTTCGGCAAGGAAGCGGCCTTGTTCATGCCCTCTGGCACCATGAGCAATCAAGTGGGGTTGCGCTGCCTGGCCGGGCCCGGCGACGAGATCGTCACCGAGGTGGGCTACCACATCAATTTCTTCGAATCCTCCGCCGTCAGCGCCAATAGCGGTCTGGTGCTGAACCCCTACCACAGCGCGGACGGCATCCTCACCGCCGACGACGCGCGCCGGGCCATTCACGCCAAGGCGCGCTGGTCCAGCCTGTACGCGGAGCCCAAGGCGGTGGCGATAGAAAGCAGCATCAACACCTACGGCGGCATCGTCTATCCGGCGGCGGAAATGCTGCGCATGCGCGCGCTGTGCGACGAAATGGGGCTGAGCCTGTACCTGGACGGCGCGCGGGTGCTCAACGCTTGCAGCCATCTGGACCTGTCGCCGGCGCGTTACTTGGGGCCGGCGGACATGCTGAATTTCTGCTTCTCCAAGGGCGTGGGCGCGCCCTTCGGCTCCATCCTGGCCGGCCCGGCCCGCAAGATAGAGGCGGCCAAGGTCTTCCGCAAATGGTACGGCGGCTGCCTGCACCAATCCGGCCTGATGGCCGGCATCGCGCTGGACAAGATGCGGCGCTGGCAGCAGGTGACGCAGGAAGACAATGAAAAGGCCCGCATCCTGGGCGACAAATTGAGCGCGGCGGCGCGGCTGAAGTACCCGGTGGAGACCAATATGGTGTTCATCGAAGCGGCGGACGCCAAGGCCATGGTGGCCAGGCTGGCGGAGCGGGGCGTGCTGGCGCTGGCCTGGAAACCGGATCTGGTGCGCTTCATCAGCAGCAGCCTGGTGACGCGCGGGCAGGTGGAGCGGGCGGCGGACATCATACGCGCCAGCCTCTGAAGCGCCGGTCTCCCATTCCGGACAATTTCTCACGATAGCGCGGAGCGCCGCCCGCTTTTTCCCGGCGCGGCCGTCGCTTATCGTGGTGGCTGTTTTGAAGCCAAAGGAAGCGATATGTCGAATGTGGAATGCGGCGTGCGGCCCAGCCGTCTGGAAGCGGGCCTGGACGCGCGGGTGGACGCGGTGCTGGAACAGGCGCTGAGCGAGCGGCGGCTGGTGGGGGCGGTGGTGTTGGTGGCCAAGGACGGCGCGCCGGCCTACCGCCGCGCGGCCGGCTGGGCGGACCGGGAGGCCGGCTTGCCGATGCGGGAGGACGCGCTGTTTCGGCTCGCCTCCGTCAGCAAGCCCATTGTTTCCACGGCGGCGATGGCGCTGGCGGCGCGGCGGCGGCTGGACCTGGACGAAGACATCGCCCGCTGGTTGCCGGAATTCCGGGCGCGGCTGGCGGACGGCGCGCCGGCGCGGATCACGCCGCGGCAGCTGCTCAGCCATACCGCCGGCCTGGGCTATCGCTTTTTCGAGGAGGACGGCGACGGTCCCTACGCCCGCGCCGGAGTGTCCGACGGCATGGATGCCGACGGCCTCACCCTGACGGAGAATCTGCGCCGCATCGCCAGCGTGCCGCTGCTGTATACGCCGGGCCAGTCCTGGGGCTATTCGCTGGCCACCGATGTGCTGGGCGCGCTGGTGGAGCGGGTGGCGGACCAGCCGCTGCCGCAGGCGGTGCGCCGCTGGGTCACAGCGCCGCTGGGCATGGACGACACCGATTTTCACGCGCTGGAGCCGGGCCGCCTGGCCGCGGTCTACGTCAACGGCGAGGCCGAACCGTGGCGGATGGAGCAGCCGGCGATCGTGGCGCCGTTCGAAGGCACGGTGGGCATACGCTTTGCGCCGCAGCGGGCGCTGGACGCCGGCGCCTATCCGTCCGGCGGCGCCGGCATGGTGGGCAGCGCCGACGATTTCCTGCGCCTGCTGGAGGCGCTGCGCCAGGGCGGCGCGCCCTTGCTGCCGCCGGAGTGGGTGGAGGAGATGGCGCGCAATCACACCGGAGCGCAGGAACTGCCGGAAATGCCCGGCTTCGGTTTCGGCCTGGGTTTCTCAGTGCTGCGCGATCCGGCCGCCGCCGCCTCGCCGGAATCGCCCGGCACCTGGCGCTGGGGCGGCGCTTACGGCCACTCCTGGTTTGTGGACCGCGCGCGCGGCCTGAGCGTGGTGGCCTTCACCAATACCTTGTACGAAGGCATGTCCGGACGCTTCGTCGCCGATCTGCGCGACGCGGTCTATGGCGTGGCGCCCCTCTTGCAATAATTCAACTAAAAATGTAAATTTCAACAAATTGTTGAATTATGGCGGCCCAAGCCCGGCAAGATTCGAGCTTGGGCCGCTGGCGTGAAGGGGAAACGATGTTGCAATTGGAACGGCTGACGCTGCGCGAATTTCGCGCCGCGGATTTGCCCAATGTGTTTTACGGGCTGTCGCACCCGGAAGTGATCAAGCATTACGGCATCCATTACGCCAGCGAGGAGGACTGCCGCGCGCAGATGCGCTGGTTCGACGACATCCGCGCCGACGGCAGCGGCCTGTGGCTGGCGCTGGAAACGCGGGAGGATGAGCGCTTCCTGGGCGCGGTGGGCATCAGCTCCTGGTCGGAACAGCACCATTGCGCCGAACTGGGCTATTGGTTGCTGCCGGAACACTGGGGCCGCGGCTATATGCGGGAAGCCCTGCGCGGTTTCCTGAGGCTGGCCTATCGCCGCTTCCCGCTCAACCGCGTCTACGCGCAAGTGGAAGTGGACAATCTGGGCTCCGGCAAACTGTTGCGGAGCGTCGGCTTTACCCTGGAGGGCGTCAGCCGCGAGTGCGAATGGAAGGACGGCCGCTATCTGTCGCTGGCCAATTACGCCTTGTTGCGCGCGGAGCATGAGGCGGAGGACGGCGGCGATGAGTGAGGCGGAACGCAAATACGTGGCGGTGATCCACAAGCGGCTGGAGCCGGGCCGGGCGATGAATGTGCTGGGCCATCTGGCGCTGGCCCTGGCCTGCCGGCTGCGGCGCGCGGACGCGGCGGCAAACCACGTGGACTATGTGGACGCCGATGGCGGCGTGCACCCGGCGATCTCGGCCGATCCCTTCATCGTGCTGCGCGCGGACAACTCCGCCAAGCTGGAGCGGCTGCGCCAGGCCGCCGCCGAGGCCGGCGTGGTCTGCGTCGACTTCACCGACACCATGGGCGAGGGCGGCAGCGCCGAACAACTGCGCCGCACCGCGGCCACCCCGGCGGCCGCGCTGGAGTACTGGGGCGTGGCCTTGTGCGGCGACGAGGCGGCGTTGGGCGCGCTGACGCGCAAATTCAGTCTTTACCGTTGACGGGCGGCCGCATGGAAGACCCGAAACCGGCGACCGATCCGGCCCAGGCGGAAAAACAGGCGGTGCTGCGCGCCTTGAGCGCCGCGGTCAAATTGGTGGGGGCCATGGTGGACGCGCACACCGAGGTGGTGCTGCATGATCTGAGCCGGCCGGAGTGCTCCGTCGTCGCCATCGAGAACGGCCATGTGTCCGGCCGCCGTCTAGGGGACGCCATCCTGGGCGGCCCGGCCGGCGACCGCGGCTTCGCCGCCATCGAACAGGCGATGCGTCAGGGCGGCGCGGAACCGGCGCTGGTGTCCGGCTACCACACCCTGAGCCGCGACGGCCGGCGGCTGCTGTCCGCCAGCGCCGTCTTCAAGACCGCCGCCGGCGAACCCTTCGCCGCGCTGTGCCTGAACAGCGACCGCAGCCAGCTGGAAGCGGCGCTGGCCTGCCTGCAGGCGCTGGTGGGCCGCGCGCCGCCGCCGCCTCCGGCCGCGCCGGAGCCGCCGGCCATGGACGAGGCGATGCAGGACATCATCGCCCAGGCGCTGGAGCGCGGCGGCAAGCCGCTGGCGCGGATGAAAAAGGCGGACAAGAAACAGGCGGTGGCGCAGATGCTGGAGCAGGGCCTGTTCATCGTCAAAGGCGGGGTGGAGCGCGCGGCGGAGGCGCTGGGCGTCAGCCGTTACACCGTCTACAACTATCTGGACGAAATCCGCGGCGATGCGCGGGAGGACAAGGCATGAAGATTCCCATCTACCAGGTGGACGCGTTCTGCGACGCGGTGTTCCACGGCAATCCGGCGGCGGTGTGTCCCTTGCCGGCCTGGCTGCCGGACGCCGCGCTGCAAGCCATCGCCATGGAAAACAATCTGTCCGAGACCGCCTTCCTGGTGGCGGACGGCGAGCGGATGGCGCTGCGCTGGTTCACGCCCACCACCGAGGTGGATTTGTGTGGTCACGCCACGCTGGCCAGCGCCTGGGTCTTGTTCCATGAGCTGGACTGGCGCGGCGAACGCATCGTCTTCCAGACCCGCAGCGGCGAATTGACGGCGCGGCGCGACGGCGAGCGCATCGAACTGCGCTTCCCCGCGGTGACGCCGCGCCCCTGCGCCGAGCCGCCCGGCCTGCTGGCGGCGCTGGGCCTGGACGCCGGCCAGGTGCTGGCCGCCGACGACTACATCGTGGTGCTGGACGACGCGGCGCGGCTGGCGGCGCTGCGGCCGGACTTCCAGCGGCTGCGCGGCTTGCCCAAGCGCGGGGTGGCGGTGACCGCGCGCGGCGCGGACTGCGATTTCGTCAGCCGCTGGTTCGGCCCCGGCGTAGGCGTCGACGAAGACCCGGTCACCGGCTCGGCCCACTGCTGGCTGGCGCCGTACTGGGCCGGCGTACTGGGCAAGACCCGCTTGCAGGCGCGCCAGGGCGGCGCGCGGCGCGGCAGCCTGGAGTGCCGGCTGGAAGGCGCGGAAGTGGCTTTGCTGGGGCAGGCGCGGCTGTATCTGAGGGGCGAGATTTACGTTTAGAGCCGGTTCAATGTCTGCCGCGTTTTGTGAAGCGTTGCAGGTGGTCACAAACTCAAAATGCGCATATACCACGCGTACATTCCGCTTTTTCGCTCGTTTTCGCCTTGTCTCGCCTTAGCTCCCGAGATCGTAAACAGGTTCTGAGAGAATAGTGCCGATATGATCGCTCGGAACTATTCCGTTATTTAACAGTAACTTTTACCGTTATGACTTTTTTGGCGCCCTTGCTCCACTGTTGACCATACTCAAATCTTACTGTCCCGGTTCCTTTTTCTAATGCTTTAAATATATAGCTTGTAAACCCGCCACATCCAACTGGCGGCACGCCCTCATTGTTGACGACGCCGCATTTGTCAGATGGTTTGTGGCTGGAACTCAGAAACATCAATTCCGCAGGAAGTGTCCTTAAGCCCCAAGAGGCTCCTGTTGAGGGATTGTCAGGAAAGGTAATCGAAAAAATACGATCCAAGTTGACTTCAATATGGCCATTCCCTTCTTTAGGCAGGTCGTGATGTTGTTCAGGCACTGAATAATCGCCAATATTTAAATCATAATAGCCGAATGAATCTGATTTCATTTGAGCCCCTTTCTCAGAAGAAAAGCAAGTTGCCGGAATTAAGCAAAAAGATGTGACCATCAGTGTCTTATAAAAACTATGCATACTTTACCTCGCTGAATATGAGTGATCAGAAGTTGATTGGCTGCCTAATGGATTGGTAAGCGAGTCAGCGTTGAAGCGAGTCATGGAGTCGCCAGCTTACTGAAGCGCTTTAGAACCTGTTTACGATCTGCTGCGCGTCGGCGATACGCAGGTAAACAGGTTTTTAGAGCGGCGCGCTTCAAACGGTGGCCTCCGCCGCCAATTGTTCATCGCACACCGCCTTGACGCAGGCGCGCAGCCATTGCTGCGCCGGGTCCGCGTCCAGGCGCGGATGCCAGATCATGGAAATGGTGATCTCCACCACCGCCAGCGGCAGCGCGAAGCTGTGCAGGCCGGCGCGCAGATGGCCGGTATGGCGCTCGGGCACGGTGGCGATCAAATCGCTGGCGCGCGCCAGCGCCAGCGCGGCGGCGAAGCCGCCCACGGTGACCGCGACGTCGCGGCGTAGCCCCTGCGCGTTCAGCGCCTCGTCCACCGGCCCGACCAGCCCGCCGCGGCGGGCCACCAACACATGGCGGCCGGCGGCGTAGCGGGCGATGTCGACGGCGTCGGCCGCCAGCGGATGGCCGGCGCGCACCACGCCGACGAAGCGGTCGCGGAACAACATGCGTACCCGCAACTCCGGCCCGGCTTCGTGGCCCACCACGCCGGTGTCCAGATCCACCGCGCCGTCGCGCAGCGGCGCGTTGTCCTTGTCGCGCTTGGGCAGGAAATGCAGACGCACGCCCGGCGCCTCGCCTTGCAGCCGCGCCAGCAGCCGCGGGCCGAAGTTTTCGACGAAACCGTCGCTGCAGCGCAGGGTGAAGCTGCGTTGCAAGCGGTCCAGCCGCAGCGTTCCGGCCGGGCGCAGCGCGCTTTCCGCGTCCAGCACCAGCGCGTGCACCCGTTCGCGCAGTTCCAGCGCGCGCGGCGTCGGCGTCAGGCCGCGGCCGGCGCGCACCAGCAGCGGGTCGCCGGTGACCTCGCGCAAGCGCGCCAGCGCGCGGCTCATCGCCGAGGGGCTGAGCTGCAGACGGCGCGCGGCGCGGGCCACGCTGCCTTCGTTCAGCAGCGCGTCCAGGGTGATCAGCAGATTGAGATCGGGTATGGGCATGGCTTCGCCTTAAAGAGCCTATTCAATGTCTCGCGAGTAAGGGCAAGACGAAAACGGCTGAGAAAGCGGAATGTACACGTGGTAGATGAGCATTTCGAAGCCGTTTTCAACGCTCTTGTCTACAATCCCGCCGCAACGCAGCAGATGGTACACAGACTCATTAGAGCGGCTAACAAAATTCCTGATGCTGCGTTGCGCCGACTTGCCGTACTCAAGTACTGCCTGCGTCGGCGCGCCTTGCCTCAGTCGTGAAACTGATTTTTGTTAGCCACTCTTAGTACAGCGATACCTGGCGTCAAACGCAACTATTTAGTGTAAACCATGCGTCTTCCGCCTGCTGTGGCGGCGGCGTAGCCTGTATCGGGTCCGTGTCGACGGCCCCGGCGTTCGGGGCCGGATGCGGGCGGGAGCCGCCCTCATGTCTGTTTCTCCATCCTCTTCGTCCTCTTCCGCCGCCGCGCTGGCCGGCCTGGCGCTGTCTATCCTGCTGGCCTCGCTGGGCGCCAGCGTGGCCAACGTCGGCCTGCCGGCCTTGGCCGCGGCCTTTCGGATCAGCTTCCAGCAGGCGCAATGGGTGGTGCTGGCCTATCTGCTGCTGATCACGCTGGCCAGCGTCAACGCCGGCCGGCTGGGCGATCAGTTCGGCCGCCGGCGCGCCTTGCTGGCCGGCATCGCCTTGTTCGTCGCTGCCTCGGCCGGCTGCGGCGCGGCCGACGCCTTTTGGGCGCTGATCGCCGGACGCGCCTTGCAGGGCGTAGGCGCGGCCTTGATGCTGGCCCTGGGCATGGCTTTTGTCGCGGACATCGCCCCGCAGGGCGAAGTGGGGCGGGCGATGGGGCTGTTGGGGGCCATGTCCGCCGTCGGCACCGCGCTGGGCCCGTCGCTGGGCGGCGCGCTGATCGCGGGCTTCGGCTGGCGCGCGATGTTCTGGCCGATGTTGCCGCTGGGCGCGCTGGCTTTCGGCCTGATCTGGCGCAGCGTGCCGGCGCCAAGCGGCCCCGCCGCCGAGCGCGTCGGTTTCGACCTCGCCGGCAGCGGCTGGCTGGCGCTGACCCTGGCCGCCTACGCGCTGGGCTTGACCCTGAAGCCCGATCACGCCCAGGGGGGCTTCGGCGCGCTCAACGCCGTCTTGTTGCTGACGGCCGTCGTCGGCGGCCGCGCCTTCTTGCGGGCCGAGTCCAAGGCCGCCTCGCCCTTGCTGAACCTGGCTCTGCTAAGAGACCCGGCGCTGGCCGCCGGTCTGCTCGGCAACGCCCTGGTGTCCACGGTGATGATGGCCACCCTGGTGGTGGGGCCGTTCTATCTGGCGCGGGGGCTGGGCCTGGACGCCGCCGGCGTCGGCCTGGCGATGTCGCTGGGGCCGCTGGTGGCGGCCTTGAGCGGCGTGCCGGCCGGGCGGATGGTGGACCGTTGCGGCGCGGACGCTTCGGCGCGCTCCGGTCTGGCGGGCATAGGCGCGGGCGCGCTGGCGCTGGCCTTGCTGCCGGCCAGCCTGGGCCTGGCCGGCTATCTGTTGCCGCTGAGCCTGATCACCGCCGCCTACGCCTTGTTCCAGGCCGCCAACAACACTCAGGCGCTGACCGGCGCCGCGGCGCGGCAGCGCGGCCTGGTGTCCGGCCTGCTCAGTCTGTCGCGCAACCTGGGCTTGATCACCGGCGCGTCCTTGATGGGCGCGGTGTTCGCCGCGGCCAGCGGAGCCGCGGACATCGCCGCCGCCGCGCCGCAGCAAGTGGCCGCCGGCGCGCGCGCCGCTTTTGGGCTGGCGGCGGCGCTGATGCTGCTGGCGCTGTTGGCGTCGGCGCATGGGCGCAGAAAAGCCGCGCTCTGCTGACGCCATGCTGTCAGCAGGGGGCAGGCAGACTGGTTCTTTTCCACGGCGCAAGCCGCATTCCAGTGAAAAGGAGCAAGTCATGACCTTGACCCCCCAAGCCAATCTGCAATTGCTGTATGTGACGGATATCCAGCGCTCCGCCGCGCTGTACCGCCGTTTGTTCGCCGCCGATCCGGTATTCGTCAGCCCGCGTTACGTCGCCTTCAGCGCCGGCGGCGAGGCGCTGTTCGCCTTGTGGAGCGGCGGGGACGCGCCGCATGCCGATGTCCCGAGATTCGTCGAAGCCGGTATCATGCTGGCATCCGGCGAGGCGGTGGACCAGCTCTATCAGGCCTGGCGGAACGATCCCGATCTGCGCATCGCGCAGCCGCCGAGCACCGAGGTCTTCGGCCGCACTTTCCTGATGCTGGACCCGGACGGGCATCGGCTGCGGGTGTGCCAGCGGGACTGAGCGTTTGCGTCATGCCTGCTGCGCTTTGGCGGTCTGGCCTCGCCGCTGCGCGGCCGGCATGGAATACAACGAAGGGTAATCATGCGAATACACATCATGGCCGCCTTGGCGGCGCTGAGTCTGCCCGCCGCGGCATGGGCCAAGACGGAGTCGTACAAGGACTGGGCGGTGGCCTGCGACAACACCCGCCATTGCGAAGCCAACGGCACCCAGGCCGCGGACGGCGACAATCCGGTCAGCCTCTTGCTCAAGCGCGACGGCGGCCCCAATGCGCCGCTGACCGGGGAGTTGATCGCGGCGGACGCCGACGACGGCAAGGCGGGGCCGCTGACGCTGCGGCTGGGCGATTTCAAACTGAGCGGCTTGAAAACGGAGCAGAGCTTGAGCGCCGGGCAGATGGCGCAGCTGCTGCCGCGCATGCTCAACGCGGACGCGATCAGCCTAGGCGACGGCAAGCTGCAATGGACGCTGTCGCTGGCCGGCCTCAAGGCCGCCTTGCTGAAGATGGACGAGGTCCAGGGCCGTCTGGGCACGCCCGGCGCGCTGGTAAAAAAGGGCGCGAAGCCGGAAGCCTCGGTGCCGCCGGCCTTGCCGACGCCTTTGCTGAAACCGGTGGCGGCGGCGGCCCGGCCCGGCGACGCCGCGCTGGCGGCGCCCATTCTCAAAGCGGTGCGCGAGCGCGGCTGCTGGGAGGATATGCCGGATGCGGAGAACCCGACGATAGACGTCCACCGCTTGAGCGCCGACAAGGTGCTGGTGCTGCGCGAATGCGGCCGCGGCGCTTATCAGGGCGGCTTCAGCGTGTGGATAGCCAACGATAAGCCGCCGTATCGGCCGGCGCTGGCCAAGCTGGCCGACGGCGACGCCGCCTATTTGATGAACGCCGAATTCAATCAGGGCGTGCTCAGCAGCTACGCCAAGGGGCGGGGCATAGGCGATTGCAACGTCAGCAGCGCCTGGGCCTGGACCGGCGGCCGCTTCGAACTGATGCACGCCGCCGAGGCGCCGCAGTGCCGCGGCATTCCCGGCGGCGTGTCGCTGCGCAGCTGGGTGACGCGGCAGAAATAAGCGGGCTCGGTCCGCCCGCGCTCCGTGGCGGGGGCGGACCGAGATCCCGTCGTTGGCGTGGCGCCGGTCTTTGCTTATGTCGACGCGGACGCGGCGGCTTCGGGCTGATGCAAGCCAAAGCTCAGGCCGCCGGGCGCATGGCATTGAGCGAATTTGCCGAAGCCCGGCTCCTCCGCGATGCCGCCGTCGATTTGGCCGCCCAAGGCCCGCACGCGCTCCACGGCGGCCGTGAGGTCCGGCACCTGGAAGAAGAGATCGATCCGGGGCGCGGCATCCCCCCCGTGCAGGCCGGCTTTAATCGATCCGGCCTGAAACCAGCCGCCGCCGTCCGTGCCCATCGGATGGAAGCTCCAGCCGAACAGTTCGGCGAAGAAGGCGCCGACAGGGGCCGCGTCTCCGGCGCCGATCTCGATATAGGAAACAGGTGATGCCATGGGAATCTCCTTTTGTGGTGAAAAAGCCTTTTGGCCTATTTCAACGGCCTAAACGATTATAGGCCGGATCAGGCCGGATCGACGGCTTCCAGTTCCACTCGCCACAGCGACAGCGGTCGCGCGGCTTGCAGCCGCAGCGTTTCGCCGCGCCGGGCGACGGCGGCGTCCCAGGCCGCCAGCGGCTGCGGCCGGCCGTCATGCCACAGCCGCGCGCCGTCCTCCAGCGCCAGCAGCAGGGTCAGCTCGGCGTCGGCGCGTAATTCCAGCGCGCCGTCCAGCGTCAGCCTGCCCAAGCGCGAGCGGTAGCGGCCGCGCCGCGTCATCACGTTGAAATCGGTCAGCGGGCCGTCCAGCAGCCGGCTTTGCGCCGGGGTTTCGCCGGCGAAGGCCAGCGGCTCGCCGCCCGGCGTCAGCCGCAGACGGCCGCGGCCGTCCAGTTCCAACTCCAGCCCCGCGCCTTGCAGGATCAGCAACTGCCGGTCCACGCCGTCGAAGCGCGAGAACGGCCCGTCGCTGGCCACGCTGGCCAGGCTGATGCGGTAGTCGAAATCGTCCAGGCCGGCCCCGGCCGGGGAGATCAGCAATTGCCGGGTGCTGCCGCCGCCGTTTTTCCACGGGCTGGGCGGGCAGTCTTGCAGGCGGATGAGCGTCATGGCGGGCCTTTGAGTGATTGCGGGGTGGAAAGGGCGCTCCAGTCTAGCAGGAGCGCGCCGCCGGCGTCGCCGGACGCGGGCGGGACTGGAATAGGCGGCCGCGCTTGGTTTACACTTCGGGTTTCCATCACCTTGAATAAAAAAGAAAGGAGGTAAATATGCTTCAATTTGCGCGCCCAGAAATGTCGGTTCGCTTGTTTAGCGCATTTGCCGGCTCTTGCCCGAGTTCCATCGCGCTGCGATAACCGGGTCGGAGCAAAGCCACTCTTCACTTCGAGTTTCACTCGCCGAGTCTTTCCCGACTCCCATGTTGTCGCCAGCGCTCCTGTTGACAGGGACTGCCACGTCCCGAAAAAACGAGAGCAAGAGCATGACAACCCTGATTTCCGCGCAATCCCTGCAACTGGACGCCGGCCACGGCCCGCTGTTCCAGGACCTTTCCTTTACCGTAAAACTGGGCGACCGCATCGGCCTGCTGGGCCATAACGGCTGCGGCAAGAGCAGCTTGCTGGACGTGCTGGCCGGCCAGCGCGAAGCCAATGCCGGCGCGGTGCAATACGCCGGCCTGTGCCGGCTGCAATACGTAGAGCAACACCTGCCGGCGAGGCTGGCGGGCTTAAGCGCGCGCTCGGCGCTGCTGGAGGCGGTGGACCGTCAGCCGGAGCAGCGCTGGAAGGTGGACAGCCTGCTGGACGAACTGGAATTGTCGGCCGCGGCCGACACCCCGGCGGCCAGTCTCAGCGGTGGCCAGCACACCCGGCTGCTGCTGGGGCGCGCGGTGCTGCGCCAGCCCAATCTGCTGCTGCTGGACGAGCCCAGCAACCACTTGGACCTGCCGTCGCTGCTGTGGCTGGAAGACTTTCTGCGCCGCTGGCAGGGCGGCTTCATCCTGGTGTCCCACGACGCGCGGCTATTGGACGCGGTGACTTCGCACAGCTGGATCCTGCGGGACCAGCGCCTGTACCGCTTCGAGCTGCCGTGCAGTCAGGCGCGGGCCGCGCTGGCGGAGGCGGACGACGCCGCGCGCGCGCGCCGCGCCGGCGAGCAGAAGGAGATAGACCGCCTGAACGCCAGCAGCAAGCGGCTGGCGATCTGGGGCCGCGAGCACGACAACGAAAAGCTGGTGCGCAAGGCCAAGTCCATGCAGAAGCGGGTGGACCGGCTGAAGGAGGAGCAAGCCTTCGTCAGCCGCGGCAGTCCGTGGCGCTTGCGGCTGCAAGGCCAAGCGCTGGCGGCGG
Source organism: Chromobacterium sp. S0633 (assembly GCF_024158805.1). Taxonomy (NCBI): domain Bacteria; kingdom Pseudomonadati; phylum Pseudomonadota; class Betaproteobacteria; order Neisseriales; family Chromobacteriaceae; genus Chromobacterium; species Chromobacterium sp. S0633. The sequence continues at coordinate 29,510 of NZ_JAMZGH010000050.1, forward strand.
ACCGCTTGCAGGCTTTCGAGGGCTTGCAGGTGAGCGCCGCGCCCGGCTTGCCGGCCTTGTTCGAGGCCGACGAGCTGAGCCTGCGCAGCGGCGACAAAGTGGCCTTGCTGGGCGCCAACGGCGCGGGCAAGTCCTCCTTGCTGCGCCAGTGCTGGCAGGACTGGCTGCAAGGCGAGGCCGGCGCGGGCTGGCGGCCGCATCCGGCGGCGCGCGTCGCGTATTACGATCAGTCGCTGCGCCGGCTGGACGACGCGGCCGCGCTGTCGGACGCGCTGTACCCCTTCGCGCCGCTGAGCGAGGCGGAGCGGCGGCAGGCGCTGATTTCCGCCGGTTTCGCCTATGCGCGCCACGGACAGACCGTGGCCACTCTCAGCGGCGGAGAGCGCGCGCGGCTGCTGTTCCTGGCGCTGTCGCTGGCCAGCTACCACCTGCTGTGGCTGGACGAGCCGACCAACCACCTGGATCTGGACGGCAAGCGGGAACTGGCGGAGGCGCTGGCGGACTTTGCCGGCGGCTTCCTGCTGGTGTCGCACGACCGCGAGTTGATAGAGCAATCGTGCAACCGCTTCTGGGTGGTCAGCGAGGGCCGGCTGCGCGAGTGGCCGGACGCCGCCGGCGCCTACGCCCAGCTGTTCACCCCGCAGGCCGTCGCGGCCGTGGCCGATCAGCCGACGGCGTCCGGCGACGCGTCCGTTCCCAAGGGCGCGGAGCGGCAGCTGGAGCGCCTGTATCAACTGGAGGCCTTGCTGAACGCGGATCTGGCGCGCAAGCCCAAGCATCAGAAGCCGCAATTGCAGCGTGAATGGCGGCGGGAGATGGGGGCGCTGGAACGGGAACTGGGCTTGTAACGCGAAGGGCGGCGTTAAAAACGCCGCCCGTTCGTCGCGTGTTTCGCCGCTTCATCCATCGCCTTGCGCGTTTCGTCGCAAGCCGCTGTCGGCCGCGTTTGGCGCTGGCTACAGTGAGCAGCGTCAACCACAACGCATTGCAAGGAGCTGAACATGGATCGGGAAAAACACGCGGAAGCCCTGGACGGACTGAACGGCGTCAAGCACAAAATCGCCATTTACTGGCGGCTTTATGTAGACTGGCTGGCCGGCCTCGGCTGGGGGCGGCTGGCCTTGGTCTCGCTGCTGGCCTTGATTTTGAGCGGCGTGCTGGCCTTGAGCGGCGCCGTGGTTTTTTTGATACTGATGTCCTTCCTGGTCAAGGCCTGCGTCGCGCCGAAGCCGTCGAGGCCGGCGGCGCTGACGCAGGGGACCGAGGAAGAAATGAAGCAAGACCGGGGGGCGTATCATGGATAGGCAAAAACATGCGGAGGCGCTGGCGGGCATTGAACTCGTCAGCCACAAGGCTTCCATCTACTGGTGGCTGTTTTTCGACTGGCTGGCCGCCGTCGGCTGGGGCCGGCTGCTGCTGATCTGCTTTCTGGGCCTGATCCTGGGCGGCATCATCGGGATTCCCGCGCTGGCCTTCTTCCTGGGCGTGACCGTCTGCATCGTCAAGATCGTGGCCAGAGGCAAGCGCCGGGCGGAGCAGCGCGCCGACGCGGCGGTGGTGCGCAGCCGGCAGGCGGAGGAGCTGGCCGAGGTGGAGGCGCTGCAACGCCAGCTGGCGGAAGCGCGGATGGGAGCGCTGCAGGCGCAGATCGAGCCGCACTTCCTGTTCAACACCCTGTCCTCGGTGTGCCAGTTGATGGAAACCGCGCCGGAGCGCGCCTTGCTGATGCAAAAGGCGCTGATCCGCTATCTGCGCTCCTCGCTGCCGGAGTGGCGGGAGTCCCCGGCGGAAACCAGCCTGGGCCAGCAGCTGGAATTGTCGCGCGCCTATCTGGACATCATGCAGCTGCGGATGGAAGACCGGCTGCGGGTGCGGCTGGAGGTGCCGGAGTCGCTGCTGGACGCGCGTTTTCCGGTGATGATGCTGCAAACCCTGGTGGAAAACGCGATCAAACACGGCCTGGAGCCCAAGGCAGAAGGCGGCGAGATTCTCATCGACGCCAAGGTGCTGGCCGGCGAGCTTAGGGTGGCGGTCAGCGACAGCGGCGTCGGCTTCCCGGAGCAGCCGGGGCAGGGCCTGGGCCTGAGCAATATCCGCGAGCGTCTGGCCATGTTGCACGGCGAGCGCGCGCAGCTGTTGCTGGAGGTGTTGCCGACAGGCGGCACCCGCGCCACCATAGGCCTGCCGTTCGCCTTGGTGTGAGCGGCCCGCTTGTAAAGAGGACAGCGTTAATGAGCAAATTGAGCGCGGTGATCGCCGACGACGAGCGCCTGATGCGCGAGCAACTGCGCATGGCCCTGCAACGGGTGTGGCCGGAGTTGAGGATAGTGGCCGAGGCCCGCGACGGCGCCGAAGCGGTGGAGTTGGTCCGCGAGCATAGGCCGGACCTGGCTTTTCTGGACATCACCATGCCGGTGCAGAACGGCATCGCCGCGGCGATGGAGATAGACGGCCTGTGCCCGGTGGTGTTCGTCACCGCTTACGACCAATACGCGATCAAGGCCTTTGAAGAAGGCGCGGTGGATTATCTGCTCAAGCCGGTGGAGGACGAGCGGCTGTTGCGCACGCGCCAGCGCTGGGAGCAGCGGCAGCTGGCGCTGCCGACGCACTGGCAGGCCTCCTTGCAGCAGCTGAGCCGTCAACTGGCGCGTCCGGACTATCTGCGTTGGATCAAGGCCTCGGTGGGCAATAGCCTGCGCATGATCAGCACCGGCGAAGTGCTGTTTTTTCAATCCGATGAAAAATACACCCGGGTGCAGACCGCCGGCTGCGAAGCCTTGATCCGCATGCCGATCAAGGAACTGTTGCAGGCGCTGGACCCGGACGAATTCTGGCAGATCCACCGCTCCACCCTGGTGCGGGTGGACGCCATCGAACAGATCAAGCGCGATGACGGCCAGCGCGGCCTCATGCTGCAATTGCGCGGCTATCCGGAACCGCTGGAAGTCAGCCGCAGCTATGCCCATCTCTTCCAGCGCATGTAAGCCGGGAGGCTTCAAGGTTTTGCCGTAGAGACTGGCTGATCGTAAGCCCCATCCTCGAAATCCCGCTCCATCCGCCGGTATTGGGCGCTGTTTTTAAGCCGGACCAGGCCTTCGTTGAAGCGGTCCAGCAGCCACTGGCTTTGCGGCTGCGCCCGGCTCAGCATCAGGCGGTACTCATTGCGTTCCCACACCTTGGGCGCGTAGACGATGGCGGCGCGCTGCTCCGGCGTGAAGCGCCGGCGCAGCAAGGATTGTCCCACCGATTTGACCAGGGGGAAAAAATCGATGCGCTCCGCCAGCAACTGCCGCATGCCGCTTTCTATGTCCTGGGTGCTGTCGTTGCGAATATGGCCGGCGCGCACCGCCTCGCCCCATACCCCCAGTTTGGAACCGTTGGGCGTGGCCATGCGCAAGCCGTACAAATCCGGCATCTCCGTCGGAGAAAGCGGGCGTTTGGCCAAGTGAAATGCCACCTCCTCATCCACCACCACCGGCAGGCTGAACAGCGCGAATCGCTCGCGCTCCGGCGTGATCGACCACACCACCGATCCCGCGATCTCGCCGCCGCGCACCATGGCCTCGGCCCGGGCCCAGGGGAAATGCCGGTAGCGCACCGTGATCCCGGCCAGGCGGAAGGCTTCGCTGACAATGTGGGAGGCATAGCCCTGCTGCGGCAGCTTGGCGGATAGATAGGGCGGCCACTCCCCGCTGGCCAGCACCACCTCCCGCGCCGGCGGCGGCGCGGCGGCGAGGCAGGGCGGGGGGAGAACGGCGCAGCAGATCAGCGCCAGGCGCATCGGGGACCAAACCATGGCAGCGTCCGATAGGGTTTGTTCCAGACTAGCAGGTTTGCCGCGCCGCGCTCCGGCATGAAAACTGCTTGTCCCGACTTGTGGCCGCGGTCCGCGCGCGGCGTTCAAGGGGAAAAAAGATGAGCACGATCAGAATGACGCCGGCGCTGGCGGCCCGGGATTACTCGCGCCTGAGCGCCTTATTGGCCGACTGCGTGACCGGCGGCGCGTCGGTGGGCTTCCTCGCGCCCTTGCCTGAGGCCGAGGCCGCCGCTTACTGGGCGCAGGTGGACGCGCTGCTGGGCGCCGGCCTGCAATTATGGCTGGCGGAAGAGGGCGAGGAACTGCTGGGCTGCGTGCAACTGGCGCCTTGCCAGCGCGGCAACGGCCGCCACCGCGCCGAGGTGCAGAAGCTCTTGGTGCATTCCGCCCGCCGCGGCCGCGGCGTGGCGCGCCAATTGATGGCGGCGCTGGAGGATCATGCACACAAACAGGGCATTCGCCTGCTGGTGCTGGACACCGAGGCCGGTTCCGGCGCGGAGGACGTCTACCGCAAACTGGGCTGGAGCAAGAGCGGGGAGATTCCGGATTACGCCGCCTGTCCGGATGGACGCCTGCATCCCACCGCCTATTACTTCAAGCGCTTGTGAGGCGTCGTGGCTTGTTGGCCAACGCCATCATGGGGCGGGCGTTTAGCTTGAGGCGATAGCCGTCAGCGCGTCGCGCACCGCGGAGACGACCCGTTCCGGTTCCGAGAATTGCGGAAAATGGCCGCTGCGGGCGGCGATGACGTGGCGGCCGCGCGGCGACAGCGCCGCCAGCCGGCGCTGGCCCTCGGCGCGCGCGTCCAGCACCGCCTTGGAGGTGAGCCAGGACAAGCCCGGCGCGCCGCCGCTGATCACAAACAGAGGGATGTCGGGGAAGGGCGGCGCTTCGGCGATCTGTTCCGCGCTGCGGCGCAGGTGGCCGGTCTCGTTCAGGGTGTCCCGGTCCTGAGCCAGATCCAGCGCCCGGCGCAGCAACTGGCCCAGCCGGCCTTGCCGCGCGTCCAGCGCGCTGATGTCCTCCGGCGCGGCGGCGTCCAGCAGCACCACGGCGGCCACTTCGCCGGCGTAGCTGCGGGCGAACAGATTGGCGATCAGGCCGCCCAAGGCGTGGGCCACCAGCACATAGGGCGGGGCCAGGTCCGCCTTGAACAGCAGCGCGCGCAGGGTTTCCATCATCGCGGCGCCGGTCTGCGCCTCGCGGGCGTTGCCGCTGTTGCCTATGCCGCAGCGGTTGTAGGCGAACACGCCGCTGAGCGTTTCCAGCGCCGGCAGCACTTTGTACCAGCCCTCCATCGGCGTGCCGGCGTCGTTGATCAGCACGATGGGAGGCGCGGCGGCGCCGACGGCGATGTACTCCATGGCGACGCCGTCGATGGCGACGATGAGCTTGGGGGGCAGGGTGGTCATGGCGCAAGCGGGCGGCGGCCGCCGTAAGGGATCTATCTTATTGTTTTTGTAAGTGAAAAATTAATTCAGTTCCTGAACTTCATGAAGGACGCTGATTTTTTTCCATCGTCGTCGGCTGTCCCAGCCTCTGGCCCAGCTCCGCGGCCAGATAATCCACCCAGGCGCCGACGCGCGGCGCCAGCGCGCCCTGTTTGTAGAACACCGCCCAGATAGTCTGGCTCCACGGCAGGCTGACGGCGTCCAGCACCGGCAACAAGCGGCCGCTTTGCAGATCTTCGGCGGTGAGCAGGTCGTTGAGACAGGCGATGCCGGCGCCGTGCAAGGCCAGGTGCAACAGGGTTTCGCCGCTGGAGGCGGTCAGCGCGGGCTGAATGGCCAGCCCGTTGCCGCCGCGGTGGCGCAGCGGCCATTGATTGAGGGTGTCCGGCGCGGTGAAGCCCAGCAGCCGGTGCCGCGCCAGCGCGTCGGCGCTGTCCGGCGCGCCGCGGCGGCTCAGATAGTCCGGCGAGGCCACCAGGCGGATGCGGCTGTCGCCCAGGCGGCGGGCGCTGAGGCTGGAGTCCGCCAGCGCGCCCATGCCGACGCGAATGGCGACGTCGGCCCGCTCTTCTATCAGATCGACGATGCCTTCCGCGCCCGTCAACTCCAGGCGCACCTGCGGGTAGCGTTCCAGAAAGCCGGCGGTCAGCGGCGCGATCAGGCGGGTGAGGATGGGGGTGGCGGCGTTGACGCGCAGCAGGCCGCTGGGCTGGGCCAGGCTGGCGGCCAACTGAGCCTCGGTGTCCTGCAGCTCGGCCAGGATGCGGCGCGCGCGTTCCAGCAGCCAGCGGCCTTCCGCGGTCAGGTCCAGCCGGCGGGTGGTGCGGGTGATCAGCGCCACGCCCAGCTGTTTTTCCAGCCGGCTGACGCTGCGGCTGATGCCGGACGGGGTCTGGCCCAGACGCTCCGCGGCGGCGGAGAAGGAGCCTGCGTCTATGACTGAGACAAACGCAATCAGCGCTTCCATGGGTAGCATTGTTGATTCCTGAGCAAAAGTTTTTGTCAGTGAAGCGGATTTTTCCGCGGCTGGCAAGCGTGGAGAATGCGGCCTTATTCGTTTGCCCGCCGCGGCGGGCCCGACTCGGCTTTTCTTTGGGAGAACATCATGCCGCTTGCCCTATGGGCGCTGACCTTGAGCGCCTTCGCCATTGGCACCACCGAATTCGTCATCGTGGGCCTGATTCCCACCATCGCTTCCAGCCTGGGAGTGTCGCTGCCGTCCGCCGGCCTATTGGTCAGCCTTTATGCCTTGGGCGTGGCGGTGGGCGCGCCGCTGTTGACCGCGCTGACCGGCCGCGTGCCGCGCAAGCCCTTGTTGCTGGGGCTGATGGCCTTGTTCACCCTGGGCAATCTGGTGGCCTGGCAGGCGCCGGGCTACCAGGCGCTGATGGCGGCGCGGGTGCTGACCGGCCTGGCGCACGGGGTGTTCTTTTCCATCGGCTCCACCATCGCCACCGGCCTGGTGAGCAAGGACAAGGCGGCCAGCGCCATCGCGCTGATGTTCAGCGGCCTGACGGTGGCGCTGGTGAGCGGGGTGCCGCTGGGCACCTTCATCGGCCAGACCCTGGGTTGGCAAGCCACTTTTCTGGCGGTATCCATGCTGGGGGTGCTGGCCTTCATCGGCAGCCTGCTGCTGGTGCCCAAGGACATTCCCCAGCCGCCGCCGGCCTCGCTGGCCGCACAGCTGGCGGTGCTGAAACGGCCGCGGCTATTGCTGGTGTACGCGATGACGGCCTTGGGCTACGGCGGTTCTTTCATCGCCTTCACCTATCTGGCGCCCATTCTGGAGCAGGTCAGCGGTTTCGCGCCGTCGCGGGTGGGGCTGGTGATGCTGGTGTACGGCGTGTCGGTGGCGGCGGGCAATATCTGGGGCGGCCGGCTGGCGGACCGCAAGGGGCCGGTGCGCGCCTTGCAGATCATCTTCGCCTTGCTGGCGCTGGTGCTGCTGGCGCTGAGCTTCACCGCGCCGTCGCCGGTGTGGGTGCTGGTCACGGTGCTGGCCTGGGGCGCGGTGGCTTTCGGCAATGTGGCCGGCCTGCAGCTCTATGTGGTGCGGCAGGCGGAACGCGACGCGCCGCAGGCGGTGAACGTGGCTTCCGGCCTGAACATCGCCGCCTTCAATGTGGGCATCGCCGGCGGCGCCTGGGCCGGCGGCTGGGTGGTGGCGGAGCTGGGCCTGCTGGCCACGCCGTGGATAGGCGCGCTGGTGGTGTTGGCTGCCTTGGCCCTGACCACCTGGTCCGGCGCGCTGGACCGCCGCGCGGCGCGGACGCCGGCAATGTGTTCGCAGGCGGCTTGACCGCCGGAGCAGGACAATGGAAATAAAGCGCCGCAGGGCGCGCAATTGAAAGGACGTTTCATCATGGATATGCCAAAAATAGGTTTGGGCACCTTCCGTCTGCAAGGGCAACAAGTGGTGGATTCGGTATTGACTGGGTTGGAGCTGGGCTACCGCCACATCGACACCGCGCAGATTTACGGCAACGAGGCCGAGGTGGGGCAGGCGCTGCGCCAGAGCGGCTTGCCGCGCGAGCAAGTGTTTCTGACCACCAAGATCTGGACCGAGAACCTGGGGCGGGAAAAATTGGCGGACAGCCTGCGCCGCAGCCTGGACTTGCTGGGCGTGGAGCAGGTGGACATGACGCTGATCCATTGGCCGTCGCCCGGCGACGCGCTGCCGGTGGCGGAATATATGGAAGCGCTGGCCCTGGCCAAGCAGCAGGGGCTGACGCGGCGGATAGGCGTGTCCAATTTCACCATCGCCCATCTGCGCCGGGCGCTGGCCGCGGTGGGGCCGGGGGAGATCGCCAGCCAGCAGGTGGAAGTGCATCCCTTCCTGCAGAACCGCAAGCTGCTGGATTTTTGCCGAGAGCAGGGGGTGCCGGTCACCGCCTATATGCCGCTGGCTTACGGCAAGGTGATGGACGAGCCGCTATTGCGCGAAATCGCCGCGCGGCATCGGGCCAGCCCGGCGCAGCTGGCCTTGGCCTGGTTGTTGCGCCAGGGGCTGGCCGTGATTCCATCGTCCACCCGGCGCGCCAATCTGGCCGCCAATCTGCAGGCGGAGACGCTGAGTTTGAGCGAGGCCGATATGGACGCCATCGCCGGCCTGGAGCGCGGCGAGCGGCTGGCCGATCCGGAGTTCAGCCCGCGCTGGGATTAGGAGGGCCAAGGCCGCCTGTAGCGCGGCGGCAACTTGCGCGCGGATTTGCCGCCGGTCAAGGAAATGGGGAATGGCGGCGCTGTCCGGCTTGAGGCGGCTTTCCGGCCAGTGGTATGTTTGTGGTATTCCCGGCCCGGCCGCGCGCCGCGCCGTTTGATTCTCCATTTCTCCAGGTGGCGATGATGTCCAAACCCCGTGCCATATATTTGCAGTCGGGCGGTCCGACTGCGGTGTTGAACGCTTCCGCGCAGGGCGCGATAGAAACCGCGCGCCAGCGCGGCCTGTCGATGTACGGCGCTTTCGACGGTCTGGCCGGCCTGCTGGAGGACCGCTTGTGCAATACCGACGCGGTATCGGACGAGGCCATCGCCCAACTGGCCTTCATGCCCGGCGGCAGCTTCGGCGTCAGCCGGCGCATGATAGGCAGCTTCGCCGAGGCCGGCGACGACTGGCGGCGGCTGCGCGAAGTGTTGGCCCGGCACGACATCCATTATCTGCTGGTCAATGGCGGCAACGGCTCGCTGGGCTGCGCCGAGCGTCTGGCGGAGTTCGAGCGCCACATGGGCTATCCGCTCAAGGTGGTGGGCGTTCCCAAGACCATAGACAACGATCTGGTGGGCACCGACAACAGCCCCGGCTACGGCTCCTCCGCCAAATTCCTGGCCAGCGCGATGCGCGAGGTGGGGCTGGACATGACCAGCATGGGCTGGGGCCGGGTCTTCATCATGGAAACCATGGGCCGCCATACCGGCTGGCTGGCGGCGGCCTGCGCCGCGGCGGCGCGCAATGAGCGCGAAGCGCCGCATTTGCTGCTGCTGCCGGAAGTGGCTTTCGACGCCGAGTGTTTCCTCGCCGCGGTGGACGACAGGCTGGCGCGCTTCGGCCAGTGCGCGATCGCGGTGGCAGAGGGCATTACCGACGCCGACGGCCGCTTCGTCGCCGAGGCCAAGAAATCCGAAGTCTACGGCCATGAGCAACTGGGCGGCGCTGGCCACTGGATCGCCCAGCTGCTGCTGCGCGAGCGCGGCATTTCCGCGCATGTGGCGCAGGTGGATTATCTGCAGCGTGCCGGCGGCCATTTGGGGTCCAGCATGGATGTGCGCCAGGCCTACATCATGGGCGAGCGGGCGGTGGAGTGGCTGCTGGCCGGCAAGAGCGGCGTGATGGCCGGCATCAAGCGCATCCAGAACCATCCCTACTGCTGGGACGTGGTGGAGGTGCCGTTGGCGGTGGTGGGCGATCAGGAGAAGCGGCTGCCGCCGGAATTCATCGGCGCCGACGGCTTCAGCGTGACGCCGGCCTTCCTCGACTATGTGCGTCCCTTGATGGAGGGCGAGCGGATTCCGCCGTTCAAGGATGGATTGCCGGATTATCGGCCCATCGCCTGGCCTAAGGTGTGAGGCTATGCAATCCAGGACGAAACCCGGCGGAGCCGGGTTTTTTGTCGGCGACGCGAAGCGGCTCAGCCCGCGGCGCGCGGTGTCCGCGTCAGCATCAAGAGCAGAGCGCTGATCAGCAGCGCCGCAGCCAGGTTGTAGCTCATTCCCGCCACGAAAGCCGCTGCGTACCGCGCGGCGTTTGCCGCCGCGCCATCGCCGCCAGCCAGCGCCGCGCGGAACAGGATGCCAACCACGGCCACGCCCAACGCCGCGCCCAGTTGTTGCACGGTGGAGACGACGCCGGAGGCCATGCCGGCCTGGGCTTTATCGACGAAGCCCAGCACCAGGTTCAGCAAGGGAGTCATGATCAAGCCCTGGCCAACGCCAACCGCGATCAGTGCCGGCACCAGCTGGATCGGTTGCAGCTCGGCGCCAGCGACATGCACTTGGGCGATCAGCAGTCCGATAGAGGCGGCGTAGAGCAGTGATCCGGTGACGATGGCGGTGACGCCTTGGCGCGCGACCCAGCGCGGCGCGGCCAGCGACGCCGCGACGAAGCCGACGCTGGCGGGTGCGAAGATGCTGCCGGCGCTGAAAGGGTCCAGTCCCAGTCCAGATTGAGTCAGCAGCGCAAAGCACAGGAAGAAGGAACTGGATGTGGAATAGATCAGCAGCACCAGCAATATGCCTAGAGCGAAGCGGCGCTGACCCAGCAAACGCATATCCACCAAGGGCGACAGGCCGGCCGTGCGCCGTCGTTCCTGCTGTTGTCGGAACCGCGCCAGCACGACCAGCGCCACGGCGGGCATCCATAGGCTCCAGGCCGGCCAATGCTGCTCCGGCCCTTCGATCAAGGGCACCAGCAACAGCGTCAGCCCAACGCTGACCAAGATCATGCCAGGCCAATCCAGCTGTGCTGGCTGGGGGGAGCGGGACTCCGGAATGCAGCGCGCGGCGGCGACGGCGAACAGGCCTATGGGTACATTGATCAGGAAAATGCTGCGCCAGCCTTGTCCGAACAGGTCGGACTGTAGCAGCCAGCCGCCGAGCACTTGGCCCGCGATCGCGGCCAGCCCCAGGGTCATGCCAAGCAGGCCGAAAGCGCGACGACTGTCGTCGCCGTCGAAATTGACGCGGATAGAGGCGTAAACCTGCGGGAACAATAAGGCGGCCGCCAGGCCTTGCAGTACTCGGGCGCAGACAAGGAAGCCGGCGTCGGGGGCCAGTCCGCATAGTGCCGATGCCGCGGTGAATCCGGCCATGCCGATGATGAACAGGCGGCGGCGTCCAAACAGATCGCCCAGGCGGCCACCGGTGATCAGCAGCGCGCCGAAGGCCAGCTCGTAACCGGCGATGATGAAGCTGATCTGAGCGAAGCTGGCGCCCAGTCCTGCTTGCAGGCTGGGGATGGCCACATTGACCACGAATAGATCGAAAATGATGACGAAGCCCGCTAGCAGTAAAACGGACAGGCCCAGCCAGGGAGCGGTGCCGGCGGTGCGAGGTAGAGAGGGATTGGAGCGCATGTGCATTCGATTCAGGGAAGTAGGACGGCCATTCTCACGCGGTTTTTAAAGGGTTACAATTTGACCATTTATGCTGTTACTAATGGTGATGGGATCAAACCATGCGCACTCTGGAACGTACTCGCCCTGATTTGGCCGCCTTTTTGCGCGCGCGCCGCGAGCGTTTGTCCCCAGCCGATGTGGGCTTGCCCAGCGGCGGACGCCGCCGCACGCCGGGGCTTAGGCGTGAGGAGGTGGCCGCGCTCGCTGGTGTCGGCCTGAGTTGGTACACCTGGCTAGAGCAGGGCAGGGATATCGGCGTGTCGGCCGCCTTTCTGGATAATCTGGCGCGGGTGCTGAAGCTGGACGCGGCGGAGCGCCGCCACCTGTTCCTGCTAGCCCATGAGCGGCCGCCGGTGGAACCGGGCAAGACCTGGTGCGTGGTGCCGCCGCTGGTGTCGCGTCTGATGCACGACCTGGCGCCGCACCCAGCCTATGTGCTCAATCTGCGCTGGGATGTGCTGGCCTTCAATGCGCCGGCCGCGCGTCTGTTCGCTTTTGATCGTCAGCTGCCAGGGCGCCGCAACCTATTGTGGATGTTGTTCACCGAACCCTTGCTGCATCAGCGTTTTCTTGATTGGGAGAAGCAGGCGCCGCTGATGTTGTCGAGTTTCCGCCGCGACTTCGCCCGTGCCACGCAGCAGGCCGATATCCATGAGCTGGTGGATGAACTGGAACGGGTGTCGCCGGATTTCAAGGCCTGGTGGCGGCAGCACCAGGTGCTCTCCGCCTGCAGCGGCGTGCGCCGGCTGCTGGTGGATGGTACGGAGCAGTCATACGAGCACACCACGCTGACCATAGACGAGGACCGCCATCTGCGGCTGGTGGTGTATGCGCGGCAACAGGCTGGGGGCTGAGCGGCGGCGGTCCGAAATGAAACAGGCCCGGCATCGGCCGGGCCCGTTGGAGGAAGAGGGCGTAGAGACTTTTACAGCACCAAACCGCCGATCAGCGCCGACAGAATGCTGACCAGGGTGGAACCGTACACCAGCTTCAGGCCGAAGCGGGACACCATATTGCCGCGCTCCTCGTCCAGGCCCTTGACCGCGCCGGCGATGATGCCGATGGAGCTGAAGTTGGCGAAGGACACCAGGAAGATGGAGATCACGCCTATGGTGTATTCCGACAGCTGGGCGGTGAGCTTTTTCAATTCCATCATCGCCACGAACTCATTGGTCACCAATTTGGTGGCCATGATGCTGCTGGCCGGCATGATGTCGGCGGCCGGAATGCCCATCAGCCAGGCGAAGGGATAGAACACATAGCCCAGCACGTACTGGAAGTTCACGCCGAAGACGGCGTCGAAGAGGTGGTTGACGGTGGTGATCAGCGCGATGAAGCCGATCAGCATCGCGCCGACGATCACGGCGATCTTGAAGCCGGCCATGATGTAGTCGCCCAGCATTTCGAAGAAGGACATGCGGTGGGCGGCTTCGGCGCTGATCAGTTCATCGTCGTCGCGGCTGGCGTCGTAGGGATTGATCAGCGACAGGATGACGAAGGTGCTGAACAGATTGAGAATCAGCGCGGTGACCACGAAACGCGGCTGGATGATCTGCATATAGGAGCCGACGATGGACATGGACACCGTGGACATGGCGGTGGCGGCCAGCGTGTACATGCGCTTTTCCGAGAAGCTGCCGATGATGTTCTTGTAGGCGATGAAGTTCTCGGACTGGCCCACGATCATGGAGCCGACGGCGTTGAAGGACTCGATCTTGCCCATGCCGCTGATCTTGGCCAGCACCCAGCCGATGCCGCGTATCACCCAGGGCAGCACGCGGATGTGCTGCAGGATGCCGATCAGCACCGAGATGTAGACGATGGGCATCAGCACCTTGAGGAAGAAGCTGAACTCGCCCTGATTGAGCAGGCCGCCGAACACGAAGTTGGTGCCTTCGCCGGCGTAGCTCATCAGTTTGTCGAACACGCCGGCCACGCCGCCCACCAGGGTCAGGCCGTAGCTGGAGTGCAGCAGGAAGTAGGCCAGCGCCATCTCCACCACGATCAGTTGCAGCACGTAGCGGATCTTGATGTTCTTGCGGTCGCGCGCCACCACTTGGGTCAGCAGGAAGACAACCAGCAGTCCGAAGACGAATTGAAGTATGTGCATATCTATTGCCTTGATGGGCCGTCCTTCAGGCAGGAGCGGCGATGTTGGCGGGCGCGCCCGCTGTGTGTGCTTGTGTTGTTGATTGGCGAACGGCGAATTTTGACATGAAGCGATTGCCGATTCCATGTAAAACGCATTCGCCCGCCACTGTGCGCTTATCCGCTGTCGCAAACCAGCCGGTTTGATCAAACAAGCTGCGCGGCCGGCTCAAAAATAAAGCCCCCGGCCATGGCCGGAGGCTTGTCGCATGCGGGACTATTGCGCTTGCTGTTCCGCTTCGCGGCGGGCTTGTTCGGCGAAATAATAATCGCGGCGGGCCTGCTTGGCCGCGGCCTTTTCAGCCAGCTCCTGCTCCTTCTTGGCGGCTTCCGCCGCCGCCTCGGCGCGTTGCGCCGCTTTCACCGCCTCGCGTTCGGCTTCCTCGGCGGCTTCGATCGCGGCGATTTCGCTGCGGCTCTTGCACGGGCCGGTTTTTTCGAACCAGGCCACGGATTCCACATGGGCGGTGTGCGGGAACATATTGATGATGCCGGCCGCCTTCAGCGTGTAGCCCTTGGTGTGCACCAGCACATTGGCGTCGCGCGCCAGCGTGGCCGGATTACAGGACACGTAGACGATGCGTTTGGGCGCGGTGTCCTCGGTGATGGCCTTCAGCAGCTGCACCGCGCCGTCGCGCGGCGGGTCCACCAGCATCTTGTCGAAGCGGCCGAGCGCGGCGAAGGATTCCTCGGTGACTTCGAACAGATTGGCCATCTCATAGCTGACCTTGTCCTGCAGGCCGTTGTGAGTGGCGTTTTCCACCGCGCGCTTGACCAGGGGCTGGCTGCCTTCCATGCCGTGCACCTCGGCGCCGGAACGGGCGATGGGCAGGGTGAAGTTGCCGATGCCGCAGAACATGTCGGCGATGCGCTCGCCCGGCTGCGGGTCCAGGAATTTCAGCGCGCGCGCCACCATGACCGCGTTGATCTCGGGGTTCACCTGGGTGAACTCGGTGGGGTAGTAGGGCATCTCCACGCGGTATTCCGGCAGGCTGTAAGTCAGCTTGGGCGCGTCCAGCGGGTAGACCGGATAACAGGTGTCCGGGCCTTTGGGCTGCAGCCACATCTGCAGCGGACGCTCCTTGCTGCCGTGGGCGTCGGAGAAGGCGCGCAGCAGCGCGTGGTCGGCGTCGTTGATGGCTTCCATATTGCGGAACACCAGGATGTCCACCTTGTCGCCCACCGCCAGCTCCACCTGGGGCATGCGGTTGTTGATCGACAGCTTGTAGATCATCTCGCGCAGCGGCACGATCAGGTCCGAGATATGGCGCGGCAGGATGTGGCATTCGCTCATGTCGGTGATGTAGGTGGAGCGCTTCTCGTGGAAGCCCACCAGCACGCCGCCCTTTTTCTCCACCAGCCGCGCCGACATCCGCGCGCGGTGGCGGTAGTGCCAGGCCGGGCCGGCGATGGGCGTCAGCACCTGTTGCGGCTTGACCCGGCCGATGCGAGCCAGATTGTCTTCCAGCACCCTTTGCTTGACCGCCACTTGGGCGGAGAACTCCACATGCTGCATCGAACAGCCGCCGCAGGTGCCGTAATGCGGACAGCGCGGCTGCGTGCGCAGAAAGCTTTCCTTCAGCACCTGGCTGGTGTTGGCGTTCTCGTAGGAAGACTTCTTGCGATAGGCGCTGTAGACCACGGTTTCATAAGGCAGCGCGCCGTCGATGAAGATGGTCTTGCCATCGACGTGGGCGACTCCCCGGCCTTCGTGGTCCAGCGACTCGACCTGAGCGATAGTCTGTTTGTGCGTCATGGTGTTGCTTGGAAAATCAAACGGAAAGCGGCGATTTTCTCAAATTATCCGGCAACGCGCAGGGGTTTTTTGTCTGCGCCGGCCGGCGCGCCGGTTTCGACCTCCAGCCCGGCCGCCTTCCATTGCGGGAAGCCGCTGTCCAGCCGCCTGGCGTTCAGGCCGCGGGCGCGCAAGGCGGCCACCGCTTGGGTGGATAGCACGCAGAAGGGGCCGCGGCAATAGGCGATGATTTCGGCGCCGGCGCGGAGCTGTGCCAGGCCGTGTTCCAACCGCTCCGGCGGCAGGTTGAGCGCGCCGGGCAGATGGCCGGCGGCGTACTCGTCCGCCGGCCGCACGTCCAGCAGGATGAGGTCGCCGTCGCCCAAGCGGCGCAGCAGCTCGTCCAGCGTGACGCCGTCCAGCGTCTCGGGCCGGGCGGCGGCGTCGTCCAGCAGCGCGCGGACGGCGGCGCGGCGGTGCTCGGCCTGACGGCGCAGCGCGTCCAGCACGGCCAGAATGGGGCCGTCGCCCAGCCGGTACATCACGCGCTTGCCGTCGCGGCGAGATAGGACCAGTCCGGCGCGCTTCAGGTGTTGCAGGTGTTGCGAGGCGTTGGCGATGGACAGGCCGGCCAGCTCGGCCAGCCGCTCAACCGGGCGCTCGCTTTGGGCGATGTGTTCCAGCAGCAACAGTCGGTGGGCGTGGCTCAGCGTGCGAGCCAGGTCGGCCAGGTCGGCGAAGCGTTCCGGAGCGGGCGGAGGAGTGCTGGTCATGGACGGCCTTCAAAATATCATTCAATCAATCTATTTAATGATAATCTATTGGTCGGCGTTTGTCAGCGCCGGCGTCGCGTCGGGCGCGGCGTGGGCATTGAATGGTTGATGGGGAGAGGGCATGGAGGCGGTGACGGAATGGTTGGCGCGCGGCGCGCTGGTGGGCGTAGGCGCCACGGCGGTGATGGACGCGTGGGCGTACTGGCTGCGGCGGAGCTTTGGCACTCCGTCGTTGGATTACGCGCTGGTGGGGCGCTGGATGGCGCATTGGCGGCGCGGCCGCTTCCGCCACGCAAGCATCGCCCGCGCCGAGCCGGCGCGCGGCGAGCGGGCGCTGGGCTGGCTGGCGCATTATTTGATTGGCGTTGTCTTCGCGCTGTTGTTGCTGGCCGCGTGCGGCGAGCTTTGGTGGCGCGCGCCGACGCCGGGGCCCGCGCTCTTGTTCGGTCTCGCCAGCGCGGTGGCGCCTTTCCTGCTGATGCAGCCGGCGATGGGCGCGGGTTTCTTCGCGTCGAAAACGCCGCGGCCATGGCTGTCGCGCCGGCGCAGCCTGGCGGCGCACGCCAGTTTCGGCCTGGGCCTGTACGCGGCGGCCTGGGTTTTGGCGCATTGGCCTGCGTTTTGAGCTCAAGCCGGCTATGCTGGCGTAAAACCGACAATATTAGCGACGGCCCGGAGGCGGCAGGGGCTTGGTAATAGTCAGAATCTTGCTTTCCCACGCTTTCTGTTAGAATCGAACAATAGTGATTTTAGATATGGTGCGGTATGTTGAAGCGATGTGTTGGGCTGTTGGGTTGGCTTGGGCTTGGCGTGGCGCCGTTTGTCGGCGCGGCGGTGATTCCCGAGCCTGATGTGCAGGTCAACCCCGCGGGCCTGCACTTGGTGCTGAACCTGCCGCAGGCGCGGCTGTTCCAGTACCAGGACGGCAGGCTGTCCAAGATCTATCCGGTGGCGGTGGGCAAGATGCTGACCCAGACGCCGATCGGCAGCTTTGACATTACCGGCATTTACAAGGCGCCGGCCTGGCATGTGCCGCGCTCCATCCAGGAAGAAATGCGCCGCAGCGGCAAGGAAGTGCAGACTGTGGTGCCGCCGGGGCCCAAGAACCCGCTGGGGCCGGTCTTCATTCGTTTCGGCGAGGCCAAGCTGGGCCTGGGCTTTCACGGCACCAACGCGCCTGGTTCGGTGCCCGGTTTCCGCAGCCATGGCTGCGTGCGCATGAAAAACGACGACGCCTTGCTGCTGTCCAAGACCGTGGGCCGCGGCGACGCGGTCACGGTGGCTTATCAGACCGTGTTGCTGAACCAGGACGCCGCCGGCGAACTGTGGCTGACCGCTTACCGTAATCATTACAAGCAGGACGATCCTTCCTTCCCGATGCTGGCCGAAACGCTGCTGGCCTGGCAGAAGCAAAAGTCCGCGGTGGTGTTCGGCGCGCGGGTGGACCAGGCTTTGAAGGCGCGCAAGGGCGTGCCGGTGTGTCTGACCTGCAAGGACGTGGCCAAGGCCAAGGTGGACGTCAGCAAACTCAAGGCCCAGCTGCACCCGTTCCGCAGCGAAGACGCCGGCTGCCCGGTGCGCATCC